>NZ_JBEZJI010000007.1:0-254463 GCF_040649435.1 Actinomadura sp. NPDC048955 | reverse complement strand
GAGCGCAGCGAGCGCAACGCGCATGCCCGCCGACGCAGGCGACCGCAGCGACGCCACACAAGCCGTCACAGGCACAACCGACCGCAACGGCGGCGCGAGGATCGCCTGCGTCGCAACGGGGGTTCCAGGGGGTCGCCCCCCTGGAAAGACACAGCCCCCCTGGGAAAACACAGCTACTCGCGGTGGTGGAGTTCGCCGGGCCAGGCCTCTTCGGGCCAGGCGTTGACCTGCTCCGAGGCGTCGGGGTCGACGCCGGGGACGATCTGCTCGCACCAGACGACCTTGCCCGCGGCGGTGCGGCGGCTGCCCCAGCGGTGGGCGAGCTGGCTGACGACCAGGAGGCCGCGGCCGTTCTCGTCGTCGTCCTCGGCGCGGCGCAGGCGCGGCAGGGCGGCGGAGCGGTCCAGGACCTCCAGGACGAGGGTGCGCTCCAGGAGGAGCCGCAGCTCGATCGGGCCGTGGGCGTAGCGGAGCGCGTTGGTGATGAGCTCGGACGCCAGCAGCTCGGTGGTGTAGTCGAGGTCCTCCAGACCCCATTCGGCCAGGCGTGTGCTGACGAGACCGCGGGCGCGGCGGACGGCGGCCGGGTCGGCGGGCAGCGTCCAGGAGGAGTAGCGGTCCTGGGGGAGGCGGCGCAGCCGGGCGATCAGGACGGCGATGTCGTCGCGGTGCTGGTCGGCGTAGACGCCCGCGAGGGTGGTCTTGGCGAGGTCCTCCATGGAGCGGTCGACCGAGTCGCGCCCGAAGATCTTCTGGAGGCGGGCGAGGCCGTCGTCGATGTCGCGGCCCCGGTTCTCGACCAGGCCGTCGGTGTAGATCACGAAGAGGCTGCCGTCCTCGACGGCGAACTCGCGGCTCTCGATGGCCGAGCCGCCCGAGACGCCGAGCGGCGGGGCGGGCGGGACCTGCAGGTACTCGTTGTCGCCGGCGGGGCTCGCCAGCAGCGGCGGCAGGTGCCCGGCGGAGGCGATCTCGATGGTGCCGCTGGTCGCGTCGTACACCGCGTAGACGCAGGTGGCGAAGTGCGGCTCCTGCTCGCCGAGCTCGATCATCAGCTCGTGCATGACGTGCAGGGCGTCGGCGGGCGGCAGCTCCAGGTTCGCGAGCGTGTGCAGGGCGGTGCGCAGCCGCCCCATGGTGACGGCGGCGCGGACCCCGTGCCCGGCGACGTCCCCGACGATCAGGGCGACGCGGGCGCCGGGCAGCGCGATCGACTCGTACCAGTCGCCGCCGACCTCGACGAGCTTGCTGCCCGGCAGGTAGCGGTGCCGGACCTCGACCGAGGACGGCGCGGACAGCCGCATCGGCAGCAGGCTGCGCTGCAGCGCGAGCGCGGTGGCCCGCTCGCGGCTGTAGAGCCGGGCGTTGTCGATGACGATGGCGGCGCGGGCGGCGAACTCCATGCCGATCTCGACGTCGTAGGCGTCGAACTTGCGGAACCCGGGGATGCGGGTGCAGGCGATGAAGCCGAGCAGCGTGTCGCGGGCGATCATCGGCAGCAGCACCATCGACACGTTGGACAGCAGCTCGCCCGCCGGGCCGCGCCGCCACAGCCGGCCGATCTCGCTCGCGCGGTCCACCTCGATGTGCGGCAGGTGGACGGGCCGGGCGGTCTCCATCACCTGCCGGTACGGGGTGCCCTCCGGGAAGACGAGCACCTCGCCGACGGGGAACGTGGACGTCCAGGCCGGGTTGCCGTCGTCGGAGGTGACCGCGATGCGGCGCAGCACCGCCGAGCCGGACTCGGCGTGCACCTCGTCGGCGGCGACCAGGCTCTCCAGCACCAGCACCGAGGCGACGTTGCAGAAGTGCGGGACGACGACGTCGACGAGGCCGCGGGCGGACTGGTCGAGGTCGAGCGTCGCGCCGAACCGGGTGAGCGGGTCGTCCATCAGGGCGCGCCGCATGAGGGCCGGGTCCTGGTAGCGCTCGCTCGGCGGCAGCTCGACCCGGATGAACAGCAGTGCCGCGGGCGCCGCGCCCGCGCCGCCGCCGAGCATCGGCTGCACGGTGAGCAGGGCGTCGGCGGGGGCGCCGCCGTCGCCGCGCAGCACGCCCATCACGCCGTTGCGCTCCTGCCCCGCGCCGTTGGCCTCCAGGAGCGTCTCCAGCTCGGCCTTCGCCTCGTCGCCGACCAGGTCGGTGGCGGGCCGGCCGATCAGCTCTTCGGGGGCACGGCCGAGGACGGCCTTGGCGTTGGGGCCGCACTGCACGATGTGCCGTGCACCGTCGATGCCCAGGACAAGGGTCCGGGACGCCGAATCGGTGGCTGGCGCTTCGCCTCGCGGCGCCATGACGGATCTCACCTGACGCGCTCCAGACAGCCGGTCGTCTCAGCACTACCCAGCGACAGTATGGGGCATGACCACGCGGTAAGGGGAGAAGATCGCGCTTACCGCGCCGAAAACCGCCCCTCGTCCGCTTCCGGACGGCTCTGCGGGGCGTTCTCGATGCCCCGCAGGAGGGTGTCGACGACCGCGTCGGCGTACCCCTCGGGGAACGTCTCCTGCGGCCGCTTGGCGGTCAGGGAGCCGAGCAGCAGCGACATCGCGACCTCCACGTCGAGGTCGGGGCGCAGTTCCCCGGAGTCGACCCCGCGGCGGATCACCTTGCGGATGACGTCGCGCCGCGGCTCGATGACCTCCTGCCGGTAGCGGGCGTACAGCTCGGGGTACTTCTCCGCGCCGCCGACGACATTCCAGAAGCACCGCGAGTAACGGCGGTGCCGGTCGCCCTCGAACCGCCGCGCGATCGCGGTGAGGTCCTCGCGGGCTGAGGCGCCGGACGGCTCGGGCAGCGGCTCCTTCACCGCGCCGAGCGCGTGCACGATCAGCGCCTCCTTGCTGGGCCAGCGCCGGTAGATCGTCGTCTTGCCGACGCCGGCGCGGGCGGCGACCGCCTCGATGGAGACGCCCGCCACCCCGGACTCCTCGGCCAGCAGGTCCAGAGTGGCCTCGACGATGGCCTTGCCGGCGCGCTCGCTGCGAGGCCGCCCCGCGTGCCGCCGCTCGGTCCCGGTCATGATCCCCTCACCCTGCCACACCGGCCGTCACACGGCGGCCTTCTCCGGCTTCTCCGGCCGCCGTTCGGCGGCCGCCCGCTCGGGCGGCGCCGCGACGCGGCCCGGCATCCACTTCAGGACGACCAGGGCGCCGACGAAGGAGATCACGGCGGCGGCGACGGACGCGGCGTGCATGGCGTGCACGAAGGCGGCGTCGGCGGGGCCGACGAGGCCCTGCCCGGCGGGTCCCATCTGGGCGGCGACGGCGTGCGCGCCCTCGATCGACTCGGCGGCGGCCTGCCGCGCGCCCGCGGGCAGCGCGGCGAGCTCGTCGCGCAGGTCACCGCGGTAGACGGAGGCGACGACGGAGCCGAGCACGGCCACGCCCATCGCGACCGCGACCTGGCGGGCGGTGTTGTTGATGGCCGATCCGGCGCCGGCCTTCTCGCGGGGCAGCGCCGACATGACCGACTCGGTGGCGGGCGGCATCACGTTGGCCATCCCCACCCCCTGCACGAAGAAGATCGCGCCGAGGATCCACAGGGAGGTGTGGACGCCGACGAACTGGTAGCTCGCCAGCGCGACGGTGACCAGCAGCAGCCCGACCGTGCAGACCGCCTTGGCGCCGAAGCGGCGCACCATGGCGGCGCTGCGCGGGGCGAAGGCGAGCTGCGCGACCGCGAACGGAAGCACCATGGCGCCGGACTGCAGCGGCGTCAGGCCGCGCACCGACTGCATGTAGAAGTTGGCGAAGAAGAACACGCCGGTGGCGGCGAAGAAGCACAGCGCGATCGACGCGACGGCGGCCGACATGCGGGCGTCCTTGAACAGCCGGACGTCGAAGGCCGGGGACGCGGTGCGGGCCTCGTGCCACACGAACAGGGCGAGGACGGCGGCGCCGGCGAGGATGGGGCCGAGCACGGGGAGCTCCAGCCACTCGCCCTTCTCGCCGCCCTGGATGATCCCGTACGACAGGACGACCAGCCCGATGACCGACAGGACCACGCCGACCGGGTCGAGCCTGCCGGGGGCGGGGTTGCGCGACTCGGGGACCAGGAACGCCATCAGGGTGACGCCGGCCGCGATGACCGGCACGTTGATGAGGAAGACCGAGCCCCACCAGAAGTGGGCGAGCAGCAGGCCGCCGGTGAGCGGGCCGATGGCGACGCCGAGGCCGACCGCGCCGGCCCAGATGCCGATGGCGCGGGCGCGCTCGTGCGGCTCGAAGACGTTGGTGATGATCGACAGCGTCTGCGGCATGACCGCGGCGCCGCCGAGGCCCATCAGGGCGCGGGCGTAGATGAGCTGCTCGGGCGACTGCGCGTACGCCGACGCGAGCGAGGCGAGGGCGAACACCGCCATGCCGCCGACGAGCACGCGCTTGCGGCCGATCCGGTCGCCGATCACGCCGAAGGTGAACAGCAGGCCGGCGAAGACCAGCGTGTAGGAGTTGATCGCCCATTCGAGCTGGCTCTGGGTGGCGCCGAGACCCTTGTCCGGGTCGGCGATGGTCTTGAGCGCGACGTTGAGGATGGTGTTGTCGAGCACCACCACCAGCAGGCTCATGGTCAGGACGCCGAGGATGTACCACCGGCGCCGCTGGATCGTCTGGGGGTCCATGTCGATACGCAACGGTATCGTTTCGGAATCTGTTCCCGGCCCGGCGGAGAAAATTCTGGAATGGGGAGGGGTACCCGAATCGTTGGTCAGGTGGCACCATCGGTTTCGTCTGGGTACGCCACAGTGGCGCCTCAAGACCAGCGGAGGTTCTGCATGTCTTCTTCCGTCGCACCCCCGGCACAGCCGACCGCACTCTACGGCGGTACGAGCGGGCGCAGGGTGACCGTACGCGACATCGCCGCGGCCAAGCAGCGGCACGAGAAGTGGCCGATGCTCACGGCCTACGACGCGCTCACCGCGCGGATCTTCGACGAGGCCGGCATCCCCGTGCTGCTCGTCGGCGACTCCGCCGCGATGGTGGTCTACGGCTACGACTCGACCATCCCCGTCACCGTGGACGACCTGATCCCGCTCACCGCGGCCGTCGTCCGCGGCTCCAAGCGCGCCATGGTCGTCGCCGACCTGCCGTTCGGCTCCTACCAGACGGGCGTCACCGAGGCGCTGACGGCCGCCACCCGGTTCCTCAAGGAGACCGGCGCCCACGCGATCAAGCTGGAGGGCGGCCGCCGGATCATCCCGCAGGCCGAGGCGATGGTCGCCGCCGGCATCCCGGTGATGGGCCACCTCGGCCTCACCCCGCAGTCGGTGAACGTGTTCGGCGGCTACCGGGTGCAGGGCCGCGGCCAGGACGGCGACGAGCTGATGGCCGACGCCAAGGCGCTGGAGGCGGCGGGCGCGTTCTCCGTCGTCCTCGAATGCGTGCCCGAGGACCTCGCCGCGCGCGTCACCGCGTCCCTGTCCATCCCGACGATCGGCATCGGCGGCGGCAACCAGACCGACGCGCAGGTCCTCGTCTGGCAGGACATGGCCGGGCTCACCCCGCACACCGCGAAGTTCGTCAAGAAGTTCGCCGACATGAACGCCCTGCTCGGCGAGGCGGCCCGCGCCTACGCCGACGAGGTCGTCAGCGGCGTCTACCCGGCGCCGGAGCACACCTACCACTGACGGGCACGGGCCCACTGCCCGAACAGGCCCACCCCCGCACGGCCGCGCCGCCCGGCGCGGCCGTGTGTGCTTTCCGGCCGAGGGGCGGTGGCGTTCGCTACTGGTCGGGGTTGGAGCGGACCGGTTCGGGCCGTGCTCCGGCACCGGCCCGGCCGCCCTCGTGGTCCTGGCCGTCGCGCGGCGGCGGGAGGCGGCGCGGGGCCGCGCCGTCCGCCGTGATCTCGTCGCGGAGCGTCTCCACCGCGGAGCGCAGCACGTCGGGACCGGCGACGTTCATCAGCAGCAGCCCCAGGTTGAGGGCCATCTGGCCGTCGGTCATCTCGCTGCCGGCGAGCGCGTCCACGGCCGTGCGCAGGTCGGCCTGGTCCTCGGCGGACACGTTCTGCAGCAGGCCGAGGCAGTACGTCGGCAGCGCGAGCCGCGACTTGGCGAACGAGACGCCCCGCATGATCTCGCCCGCCTCGTGCGCGCGGGTCTTGGCCTGCATCCGGTCGACGCCCCGGTCGGCGGCGGCGAGCAGCGAGGTCAGCAGCGTGCTCGGCCCCACCGCGACGTCCTCGTCGCCGACCCGCACGGTGAACACCGCGCTGCGGAACACCATCATCGAGCCGAGGCTCGCCACGAGCACCTGCGTCGCGTCGGCGACGTGCGGCGACTGGACGCCGAACCGCCAGCCGAAGGTGTGCAGGAGCAGCAGCGAGCCCGCGCCCGCTCCCCCGTTGATCAGCACGTACGCCCAGGTGCTCGGCACCCGGACCAGCGTGGTGGGGCGGTCCCGGTACCGGCTGACCAGCTCGGCGATGCCGACCAGGCAGCTCAGCGAGACGGCGACGACGTATCCGATCATCGGGCCGCGGTCACTCCCCGGTCAGCCGGACGACCTCGTCGATCTCCCGCTCCACCGCGACGAGGCCGCGCTCGCGCAGCGCGTCCACGGCGCCCGCGACCTCCAGCAGCCCGAGGCGGGTGGCGTGGTGGATCTGCTCCAGGGACAGCGGGCCGTTGGCCGCCCGCAACTGCGCCAGCACGCGGCGGCACGCGTCCTCCGCGCCGGGCTCGGCGTACCCGGCGGCGTGGCCGGGTTCACCGGCGGGCGCCGCGCCCGGCGGCCGGACCCCGCCGCTCCGCCCGGAAGGTGCCAGGAACGCGCTCCACGGATCTGCCGACCGGTTCTCTCTCATGCCCATCCCGCCTGTCGCCACTGCGATCGTACGTCAGGACTAGGACGCGCCGCAGGCCGAAACCGCTCCCCGGCAGGTCAGTGATCGTGCTCCTCCGGGCCGTCCGGCGGGCCGGAGGAACGGGAGGAGGACCGCGCCACGATCAGCCGGTCGCCCGGTTCGAGGGCCGCGCAGCCGGCGTCGTCGAACGGCAGCAGCCGCCCGCCCCGCACCACCGCCAGCGCCGGGGCGCGCACGGCGCCGATCGGGCCGCCGACCTCGTCCGGGTGGACCTCGCGCTCGACCAGGTCGAGGCCGCTCCCCTGCTCCAGCAGGTCCTCGATGACCTCGCCGACGCTCGGCTGCGTGGTGGAGACCCCGAGCAGCCGCCCCGCCGCCTCCGAGGAGGTCACCACGTGGTCGGCGCCGGACTGGCGCAGCAGCGGGACGTTCTCCGACTCGCGCACCGCCGCCTGGATGCCGGCGCGCGGGTTGAGCTGCCGGGCGGTCAGCGTGATCAGCACCGCGGTGTCGTCGCGGGCGCTCGCCACCACGATCTCGCGGGCCCGCTGGACCGAGGCCTGCCGCAGCACCGAGCTGCGGGTCGCGTCCCCGACGACGCCCGCGAACCCGGCCTCGGCGGCCTCGGCCACCACCCGCGGGTCGGGGTCCACGACCACGATCGACTCGGGCGGCACCCCGGTGCTCAGCAGGGTCCTGATGGCGCTGCGGCCCTTCGTGCCGTAGCCGGCCACCACGATGTGGTCGCGCACGCGTGCCCTCCAGCGGGACCTGCGCCAGTCGTCGCGGGTGCGTTCCGCCAGCACCTCGAGGGTCGTGCCCACGAGGACGATGAGGAACAGCACCCGGACGGGCGTGATGAAGACGATGTTGACGAGCCTCGCGCCGTCCCCGACCGGGGTGATGTCGCCGTACCCGGTCGTGGACATGGTCACCGAGGCGTAGTAGAAGGCGTCCAGCAGCGACAGCCGCCCGTCGCCGGTGTCGCGGTACCCGTCGCGGTCGAGGTAGACCACGGCCACGACCATGAGCAGCAGGACGAACGCCAGCCCGACCCGCTTCGCCACCGCGCGCAGCGGCCCCGTCCGGGCCGACGGCAGCAGGACGAGCGGCCGTCGCGCGGCGTCCGGAGCGTTCATCCTGGCACCGTAGTCATCCTGGCACCGTACCGGGGCGGACCGCCCGAGGCGCGGTCAGACGTCCGTGATGCGCAGCCCGGCGTGGGCCTTGTAGCGGCGGTTCATCGAGATGAGGTTGGCGGTGAACGCCTCGATCTGGTGGGCGTTGTGCAGCCGCCCGCCGTAGACGCCGCGCATGCCGGGGATCCGCCCGGCGAGGGCCTGGACGAGGTCGGTGGCCTCCCGGTCGTTGCCGAGCACCAGGACGTCCAGCTCCATCTCGTCCACCTCCGGGTCGAGCAGCAGCCTGGCCGACACGTGGTGGAAGGCGGCCACGACCCGGCTGTCGGGCAGGACGGCGGCGGCCTGCTCCGCGGCGCTGCCCTCCTCGACCGGCAGCGCGAACGCGCCCTTGCCCTTCTCGAAACCGAGCGGGTTCACGCAGTCCACGACGATCTTGCCGGCCAGCTCGGCGCGCAGCGACTCCAGCGTGGCCCTGTGCCCGTCCCACGGCACCGCCACGATCACGACGTCGGACCCTCCGGCCGCGACCGGGTTCTCCGCGCCGGAGACGGGCAGGCCGGCGCCGAGCTCGTCGGCGGCGGCCTGGGCGCGCTCGGCCTTGCGGGACCCGATCGTGACCCGGTGCCCGGCCAGCGCGAACCGGCGCGCGAGGCCCTTGCCCTGGTCTCCCGTCCCGCCCAGGATGCCGATGGTCAGGCCGCTCGCGTCCGGAAGGTCGTACGGCGTCTTCTGCTGCTGCTCAGTCATGCGGCCGAGTCTGCCAGGCGGCCCCGCCGGAGCCCGGCGCCGGGCTCCCGCATGGGAGAAAGGGCCTGCCCGGGAGGCGGGGTGAGGCACCATGGTGCCGTGGACGCCGAGCAGATATCGATGTTGCGCGAGGTCCTGTCGGCGACGGGCTGGCTGGAGCGGACCGAGGAGTTCGGCCGGGCCCTGCGCGTCACCTCCCGCACCCCCGGCGGGCTGCTGCTGGTCGGCACTCCGGCCGGCGATCCGTGGCATCTGGCGGCGCACCTCGACGACGAGAGCCGGCTCGGCGACGCGCCCGGCCTCGCGCCCACGCTGGTGCGCTGGCGGCCTCCGGCCGGCGCGCCCGCGCATCTGCGGATCGGGCTGGAGCGGCTGGAGGCGGCCCGGCGCGGCGAGACGCTGTTCGTCGTCGCCGAGGAGGGGGCGCCCGTCCCGCTGCTGGAGCGGGTGGACGACGCGCGCCGCACCGGGGCGACCGTCCTCGCGCTGGAGGGCGGCGACCACGAACTGCGCGGCCTCGCCCACGAGGCGCTGACCGTCCCGCCGGGTGAGGCCCTCATGTCGTTCGACGGGGCGCAGCACCTCGTCAGCGCGGCCGCGGGCCGGGAGCCGGCGCGGAGTCCGCGCGGGCTCCGGCGCCGCCTCGCCCGCCTCCTCGACGCCGTCTCCGGCCCGGCCGTGGACTAGTCAGTCCTCGTTCTGCCTGCGCCACGCCTCGTTGCGCTCGCGGGCGATGGCCATGGCGTCCGCCGCCTCGCCCTCGGTCCGGTACGGGCCCATGCGGTCCTTGCCGGGGCAGCCGGCCCCGTGCTCGGGCTTCATGTGCTTCAGGCAGAACCACCAGTCACCGTCGTCACCGGCCATCGGCGCTCCTCTCGATCATGCGCTGGCACCGGAGTGTGCCCGCATCGCGCTGACTACACTCCATCACTATGACGACCCAGTTGCTCCGGCCCGGACGCGTCTCCCCCATGCGCAAGGTTCCCTCGAACATTCCGCGCCCGGAGTACGTGGGGAAGAAGCGGCCGCGGACGGGCGAGCCGGACGTCAAGACGCCCGAGATCATCGAGCGGATGCGGGTCGCCGGGAGGATCGCCGCGCAGGCGCTGGAGGAGGTCGGCAAGCACGTCCGGCCGGGGATCACCACCGACGAGCTCGACGCCGTCGGGCACGAGTTCATGCTCGACCACGGCGCCTACCCCTCCACGCTCGGCTACCGGGGGTTCCCCAAGTCGCTGTGCACCTCGATCAACGAGGTGATCTGCCACGGCATCCCGGACGACACGGTCCTGCGCGACGGCGACATCATCAACGTCGACATCACCGCCTTCGTCGACGGCGTGCACGGCGACACCGACGCGACGTTCCTGTGCGGGGACGTCGACGAGGAGTCGCGCCTGCTGGTGGAGCGCACCCACGAGGCGGCGATGCGCGGCATCCGCGCGGTCAAGCCCGGCCGGGCGCTGAACGTGATCGGGCGGGTCATCGAGTCCTACGCCAAGCGGTTCGGGTACGGCGTCGTGCGCGACTTCACCGGGCACGGGATCGGCACGACGTTCCACTCCGGCCTCGTCGTCCCGCACTACGACGACCCGGCCGCCACGACGATCATCGAGCCGGGCATGACGTTCACGGTCGAGCCGATGCTGACCCTCGGCACCGCCGAGTACGACATGTGGGCCGACGGCTGGACGGTCGTGACCAAGGACCGCAGGCGCACGGCGCAGTTCGAGCACACGCTGCTGGTCACCGAGGACGGCCACGAAATCCTCACCCTGCCGTGACCCTTCCCTCGGTCTAGAGTCCGAATCGCCCATATCCGGCCCGGGAGACCCTCGAGAGATGAACGCCCCAGCGCCGTACGAGCCGAGGGTTCCCTCCGACAGCATGCCGCCGGGGCAGGCCGCGCTGAGCGTGACGTGGGCGGCGCTGCCGTTCCTGACGCTCGGCTTCGCCACGCCCTTCACGTTCGCCGCCGCGCTGCTGTGGCGCCGGAGCCTGCACCTGCTGGTGTCGACGGTCGCGTACGCCGGGGTGTTCGTGCTGATGCTGTCCATGCTCTCCGGCAACGGTGAGGACGAGGGCACCGTGCGGTTCGCCGGCATGCTGATGTCCGTCCTGGCGTTGGTGGGCTGCGGGCACGCCTTCCTGATCCGGCGGAAGGTGTTCGACCCGCACGGGCTGTCGGGCGTCGACAACGAGGCCGTGGTGGAGCGGGTCAAGCGGCAGCGGCTGCTGCGGGAGAAGGCGCGGGTGCTGGCGGCGTCCGACCCGGGGCTGGCCAAGGAGCTGCGCATCGGACGTCCCGACCTGCGGCGCCAGTACAACGACGGCGGGCTCGTCGACGTCAACCACGCATCCGCGGAGGCTCTGACGCTGCTGCCCGGCATCACCGCGGAGCTGGCGGCCACGATCGAGCGGGTCCGGGCCGAGACGGGCGGGTTCATGTCGGCCGAGGAGCTGTCCGCGGTGGCGGGGCTGCCGCCCTCCCTCACCGGCGATCTGGCCGACTACGCCGTCTTCATCCGCTGAGCGCGGGTATGCAGCGGGCGTGACCCCGAAGAAGCCCAGGAAGCACGACGCTCCCCCGGCCCGCGAGGGCGACCGGCTCGACGACTACCGGGGCAGGCGCGACCCCGGGCGGACGCCGGAGCCCGTGCCCGCGAGCGAGGCGCTGCCACGCGGGGACGACGACACGTTCGTCATCCAGGAGCACCACGCGACCAGCCTGCACTGGGACCTGCGGCTCGAACGCGACGGCGTGCTCGTCTCGTGGGCCGTGCCGAAGGGCCTGCCGTGGAGCCCGGAGACCAACCACCTCGCCGTGCACACCGAGGACCACCCGCTGGAGTACGCCGCCTTCGAGGGCGAGATCCCGCGCGGCGAGTACGGCGCCGGGACGATGACCATCTGGGACCGGGGGACCTACGAGACGGAGAAGTGGTCCGAGCGCGAGGTGAAGGTCGTCATCCACGGCTCGCGCGTGTCCGGCCGCTACGTGCTGTTCCGGACGCGCGGCCGGAACTGGATGATCCACCGGATGGACCCGCCCGCGGACGCCGGCGCCGAGCCGCTGCCGGAGTCGCTGCGCCCGATGCGGCCGCAGGAGCGGGCCCGCCTGCCCCGCGACACCGGCGCGTGGGGGTTCGAGTTCGCGTGGGGCGGCAGGCGGCTGGCCGCCTACGTCGAGGGCGGCCGGACCCGGTTCACCGACGGGCGGGGCCGCGCCGTGGACGGCCCCGGCGGGCTCGGCTCCCGGCTCGGGGCGCAGCTCGGTGTCCGGCCCGCGCTGCTGGACGGGGAGCTGGCCGTCCTGGACGGCCGCGAGACCTACATGATCTACGACGTGCCGCATCTGGACGGGCACCCGCTGCTGGACGTCCCCTACCGGGAGCGGCGGGAGCGGCTCGACGACCTCGGCCTGTCGGGCCCGCGCTGGCAGACCGCCCCCTGGTTCCCCGGTGACGGCGCCGCGGTCCTGGAGGCGGCGCGCGACCAGGGCCTGCCCGGCGTCGTCGCCAAGCGTCTGGACTCCCCCTACGAGCCGGACGAGGAGTCCGGCGCCTGGCGGCTCGTCCCGGCCCGGCCCGCGAAGCGCCGCTGACCCGACGCCGGCCCGCCCCGAGGACGCGGAAAGCCCTGTGTCCAGGGCGGAACCGGCGGGAGCCTCCGGGCATCAAAAGGACGTGACGCCGCGTTCGGCGCGTCTTCGCCGAAAACGATCAGGAGCGGATTAGAGTCCCGCCCTGAGACGGGGCGGCGGTAGGCGCTGGAAGGCGGGGGAACGGCACATGATGGGCAAGACTCATGCCCTGAGCGGAGCGCTGGCATGGCTGGGCGCCGTCCCGATCCTCGGGCAGGAGCGGCTGCTCGGCGAGCACGCGGTGGCGCTGTCGCCGGAGCAGATCATGGCGGGCGCCGTGGTGTGCGCCGGCGCCGCGATCCTGCCCGACATCGACCACCACAACGGCCGGATCGCCAACACCTTCGGGCCGATCACGAACCACATGTGCAAGTGGATCGGGAAGCTGTCGGGCGGGCACCGGCAGGCGACCCACTCGATCCTGTTCGCGGTCGGCATCGGCTGGGCGATGGACACCCTCGCCACCCACTTCATCTGGGCCTGGTGGGCCTGCCTGTTCATGATCGTGGGGCTCGGGCTGCGCGGCGTCGGCCTGGACTTCGAGGGCGCCGAGCCGCAGTCGGCGCTGGCGGACTGCGCGCTGGCCCTGATCGCGGTCTGGCTCATGCACAACATCGACATGAGCTTCGTCGGGTTCGCGGTGACGCTCGGCTGCCTGGCCCACGTCGCCGGCGACTGCCTGACACCGCGGGGCTGCCCGGTGTTCTGGCCGCTGCCGTGGCGGATCGACGTGCCCGTCATCCCGCGGACGGACGGCAAGGTCGAGCGGTGGGTGGTGATGCCTGTCCTGATCCTCGGCATCGCGATCCTGACCGTCCGCTCCGTGCTCGGCGACATCACCGCCCAGTGGCTGACGCGGGGCTGATCATTCGAGCAGGACGGCGAACTGGCCGCAGGTCAGGGTCTCCCATGTCCTCTTCTCCCGGTAGGGACCGCGCCACAGGTTGACGCTCTTGGTGCCCGGGATCGCCATCGCGGTGCACGCGATCTGAGCCTTGGCCGTCCGCGACCAGCTCGGCCGCGCGTCCGGGTCGTACGGCCGGACGTCCATCACGGGGGCGCGACGGGTCGGGCTGGATCCGTCGACGGCGGCCTCCGCCGAGAGCCTGCCGTGGACCTCGGTGCGCAGCCCGGCCGCGCGCTCCCGCGCGGTGGGCGGCACGGACAGCTGCTGGACGGCCAGGTTCGGCTGCCCGGGCAGACCGGGTCTCGTCACCGGCACCAGGCTGCGCCCCCGCACGAGGTAGAGGGTGATCGTGGCGGCGTACCCCCGCGCGTTCGGCGCGCCTCCCGCGCTGATGATCCCGGTCGGGCGGATCCCGCAGCCGGTCAGCGCGGCACAGGTCACCATCGCCAGTAGCGCTCGCGCCCGTCTCGACCAGATCACAGGAGTTCCTCCGCTGTACCGTCGGGCAGCCACAGGGTGAAGACCGCGCCGCCCTCCGGCCCGTTGGCGGCCTCCAGGGTGCCGCCGTGCAGCAGGGCGTTCTCCCTGGCGATCGACAGGCCGAGGCCGCTTCCCTCGCTGCGCGTGCGCGCCGCCTCCGCCTTGACGAACCGGTCGAAGACCACGGGGGCCACGTCGGCCGGAAGCCCGGGTCCGCGGTCGGCGACCACGACCCGGACTCCGCCCGCGTCCTCCCCTTCCGGCCGGCCGAAGCGCAGCGAGACGGGCGGGAGCCCGTGCTTGAGGGCGTTCCCGGCGAGGTTGGCGACGATGACGTCGAACCGCCGCGGGTCCAGCCGGACGAACAGGTCGGCGGGGCCCTCCACCGCCACGTCCTCCCGCCAGCCGCGCGCCTCCAGCGTCGCCCCGACCGCGTCGGCGACGTTGACGTCGTCCAGGACGAGGGCGGCGGCGCCCGCGTCGAACCGGCTGATCTCGATCAGGTGCTCCACGAGCGTGCCGAGCCGCCGGGTCTCGTCCGCGACGAGCCGGGCGGCCGCGCCGCCGCCGTCCTCGGCGGCCTCCTCGGCCAGCACGTCGGTCATGGCGATCATCGAGGTCAGCGGCGTGCGCAGCTCGTGGGAGACGTCGGCGACGAACCGGCGGGACGCGGCCTCCATCGCGCGCAGCTCCGTCACCGTCCGCTCCAGCGCCTGCGCGGTGCGGTTGAACGTCTCGGCGAGGTCGGCCAGCTCGTCGCGGCCCTGCACCCGGACGCGGGTGTCCAGCCGTCCCTCGCCGAGCGCGCGGGCGGCGGCCCCGAGGCGGCGCACCGGGCGCAGCACGCCCCCGGTGGCCAGCAGCGCGAGGGCGAGCGCGGCCGCCAGCGCCGCGGCGTCCGCGATCAGCAGGGTGCGGGTGAACAGCGCCAGGTCGGCGGCCTCCCGGCGCAGGCTGGCGGAGACGAACACCATCGGCGGCGTCGTCCGCCACGGCTCGGCGGGCGCGGGCCAGGTGGAGACGCGGGCGCCCACGAGCAGGTAGGGCGTGCCGTTCCGGTCGACGCGCTGGAAGACCACGCCCCGCATGGCGCGACGGGCGAACTCCGAGGTCACGGGGACGTCCAGCAGGCCCGGCGGCGGGAGCCCGGGCCCGCCGTGCCCCAGCACCGGCACCGCGGTCGCTTTTCGTCCCGGCTCCGAGCGGAGCGCGTCCTCCAGAGCGACCTCGACCAGAGGCTCCACGTCGGGCGGAAGGTCGGGCGGGACCTGCTGTGCGAGGGTGGCGCGGACGTCGTTGAGCACCGCGTCCTGGGCGCGCTGCAGCATCACCCGCCGCAGCAGCACGTAGGAGATGCCGGAGGCGAGCACGGACGCCAGCAGCGCCACCGCGGTGAACGCGGCCGCGAGACGCATCCGCAGCCCGGTGACCCGGAGGCGCCGCACCCACGGCGCGGCGAGCCGGAGGGTGCGCCTCACGGGGCGGTGAACCGGTAGCCGAAGCCGCGGACCGTCTCGATCAGCCGCGGCTCGGCCGGCTCGTCCTCGATCTTGGCGCGGACCCGCTGGACGCAGGCGTCCACGAGCCGCGAGTCGCCCGGGTAGGTGTGCTCCCACACCTCGGCCAGCAGGTGCTGGCGGGTGAGGGCCTGGCCGGGGCGGCGCGTCAGCTCCAGCAGGAGGCGCAGCTCGGTCGGGGTGAGGCGCAGGTCGGCGCCGCCCTTGGTGACCTTCAGGGACGTCCGGTCGACGACGAGGTCGCCGTAGACGGACCGGTCGAGGCGGGTCTGGTCGGCGCGGCGCAGGACGGCGCGGATCCGGGCGTCCAGGACGCGGGGCTCGACGGGCTTGACCACGTAGTCGTCGGCGCCCGCCTCCAGCCCGAGGACGATGTCGAGGTCGTCGCCCCGCGCGGTCAGCAGGATCACCGGGAGCGGGTCCTCCCGGCGGATGCGGCGGCACACCTCGATGCCGTCGATGCCGGGCAGCATCACGTCCAGGACGGCGATCTCGGGGCGGCGCGCCCGCAGCGCCTCCAGCCCGTCCTCGCCGGTGGCCCGGGACGTCACCCCGTGTCCCTGGCGGGTCAGCGCCAGCTCCAGAGCCGCCCGGGCGGACGGATCATCCTCGATGAACAGAATGCTCGCCACCCGGTCATTATCGGCCGCTCTCGATCATCTGGCGGGTTGTGTCACAAGATCCGGACATCTCTGGGACGGGACCATGACAGGCCGCCGGAACCGTGGAGCGCATGTCGCTCGCGCTGCTCCCGCCCCGCCGTCACGCGCCTCCCACCCCGCCGGGCCCCTCCCGGAGGTTCCCGCGCGCCCTGCCGTGGCTGCTCGCGGCCGGCGTGCTCGCGCAGGCGGCGGTCCGGCTCTGGTTCTCCTGGGCGCGGACGGCCCCGGCCGCCAACCCGGACGAGACCGGCTACCTGCTCGCCGCCCGGATGCTGGCCGGCGGGCCGGGCGGCGACCTGTCCGGCAACACCTTCTACCAGGGCGGCTATCCGCTCCTGCTCACCCCGGCGTTCTGGTTCTCCCACGATCCCGCGACGGTCTACACGACGGTCATGGCGATCAACGCGGTGCTGGGGGCGGCGCTGTTCCCGCTCGGGTACGCGGCGGCGCGCCGCTTCGGACTGGCCCGCCGCCACGCCCTGCCGCTGGCGTTCGCGGCGGCGCTGCTGCCCGCGACGACGTTCTTCGGCGCCTTCGCGCTCGCCGACGCCGCCCTTCCGACGCTCGTCCTGGCCTGGCTGCTGGCGCTGGACCGGTTCGTCCGGAACGGCCGGGCCGGGGACGCCGCCCTCGCGAGCCTGGTCGCGTCCTGCGCGGCGGCCGTGCACACCCGCGGAACGGTCCTGCTCGCCGTGCACGCCGCCGCCCTGCTGGTCATGGCCCTGACCGGGCGCCGGAGGATCCGCGCCGCGCTCGCCGGGGCCGCCGTCGCGGTCGCCGGGTACGCGGCGGGCGCGGCGCTGAACGCGCACGTCCGCGCCGAGCTGTATCCGCGCGGCACGCGGGACCTCGGCGAGATCCTGGCGTCCCGGCTGACCACGGTCCCCGGACAGGAGTGGGCGCTGTCGGGCGCGGCGGGGCAGCTCTGGTACCTGATCGTCTCCACCTGGGGCCTGGCGGGGGCCGGGCTGGCGGCCGTCGCGGCGGTCCTCGCGCGGCGGCGGACGCCCGCGGCGGACAGGATCATGGCGGGGGCGCTGCTCGCCGCGACCTGCGGCATCGCCTACGCCTCCTCGGCCGCGCTGCCGGACGAGCACCGGGTGGGCAACTTCGCCTACGGCCGCTACCTGGCGTGCGTGGCGCTGGTCTACGCCCTCGCCGGGGCCGCGGCGCTCGCGCGCCTCGCCGCGGGCCCGGCGATCCGGCTGGCGGCGGCGGGCGCGCTGCTGCTGGAGGGCGCCGCGCTGTGGGTCACCGCCTACGCGGGCGAGCGGCTCCGCACCCACGTCTTCATCGGCTTCGACTTCCCGGAGGTCACGTTCCTCACCGCCGACCGGAGCGGGCTGCACCTGCACGAGGCGACCTTCGCCGCGCTCGCCCTGCTCGGCGGCCTGCTCGTGCTGTCCAGGCTGGACAGGACGGCCCTGGCGTCCGTCGCGCTCGCCGGGGTCAACCTCGCGGCGCTGACGTTCGCGATGGGGCCGCACGCGCGGCGCGTCCCGGCCGAGCCCCCGCTGCCCGGCCCGGCCTCAGGCGGGGTCGTCACGGACGCGTCGCTCAACTGGGCCGTCAGGACCGCGCTGATGTACCCCGTGTGGTGGACGCGCGTCGGCGCCTTCGACGTCCGCGCCGGTCGGCCGCCCGCGCCGGGCGTGTGCACGGTCGTCGTGCCCCTCCCGGACGGGACGCCGCCGGAGGCGTCCTGGCCGGCGCATCCGGCGGGCTGGCGACCGCACGCGGGACGGTTCTGGTCGATCGGCTGGGTGGGCTGGCAGGACCCGTCGTGCTCGGGGGCGGGTCAGTAGCGCGTCACCAGCGCGATCCGGTCGTGGTCGATGAGGAAGCCGTCCGAGACGAAGGTGACCTCGCCTCCGTACTCCAGCACCGTCTCGATCACGTGGTCGACGGCGTCGTCGACGACGTCGGCGCCCTTGAGCACGCCGGGCCTGCCCTCGACCGGGATCAGCTCGCCCTTGGTCCGCACCGCGGGCGCGTAGTAGCCGCGCTCGACGACCAGGTGCTCGCCGCGGCCCTCGTCCACCAGTTCCGTCACCTCGCACAGCCCGCCCGCGTACCGCTGGATGCTGCGCGCCGCCTCCAGTTCCGAGAGCACGCCGACCTCGCGCAGGTCCTCGTAGGCGGCGAGCGCGGGCTGCGCCGCCTCGGCGAGCGTGCTCGGCGAGGCGCCCTCGAAGCTGCCGTCGACGCGCCCCGCCACGGTCACGTGCGGCCCGGCCACCTCGTCGAAGACCGCCTGGTGCCGGGTGACGCCCGCGACGATCAAGGGGCGCCGGTCCCGCGCGAGGACGCGTTCGAGGGCGGCCACCACGTCCCGCATCCTCTGCAGGCGGCGCTCGCTCTCGCCGCCCTGCGCGGCCCGCCGCGCCAGCCGTCCGGCGCTCGCCTCGTCGATCGGCTCGGGCTCTACGGGGAAGCCGCCGCGGGCGTGCTCGGTCAGCTCCGCGCCGAGGCCGCTCCACAGCCGCGTCCGGTGGTCCGACAGGGACAGCAGCCAGTAGCGCGGCGTGCGGGTGTAGGCGGCGACGAGGTCGCGGGTGGCGAACCCGGTGTCGACGACGACCCGCTCGTCCACGGCCTGCCCGATCGTGAACGCGTGGTGCTCGCCGTGCGGCGCGGCGAACAGCACCAGCGCGTCGGAGCCGTGCCGCGGGTCGACCTCGCCCGCGGCGCGCTCCAGCCCCCGGACGACGTCGTCGGCGGCGTCGGGCTCCACCCGGGGATCGTCGTGGAGGCGGCGCCGTACCTCGCCCAGCAGGTTCCGCAGCCTGATGCGGTCCTCCCGGCCGTCCCGGGCGGAGCGGTGCGTCGGCATCAGCACCGACACCGCGGGGTAGGGCCTCGGCTTGCGCAGCCCGGACAGGGTGACGGCGTCCATGATCCCCCGATCGTCGCTCTTTATCCTTTCTGTCTCTTTTGTAGCGACCTGTAGGTAAATGAGGTGTAAGCCCCGGCCGAATTGCGGGCCTCAGACCCGCTCGATCACCGGGCCGAGGACGTCCATGAACGGCGAGTGCACCGTGACGTAGGAGAACCCGTACCGCTCGCGGCGCTCCCGGATCTGCTCGGCGATCTGCTCCTCCGTCCCGAGCAGGACGAACGGGGTGTCCAGGATCTCCTCGACCGTCATGTACGGGAGGCGCTCGGCGCGCATCCGCCCGGCCTCGGCGCGCCGGTCGGAGGTCACCTGCACGTGCTGGACGAGCACGTTCCACTCGATCCGCTCCGCCCGGTCGCCGGCGTGCTCGCGGGCGAACCGCACCCGCTCGGCGGCCTCCTCCGCGGTGCCCAGCCGGAAGGTGCCCGGCGGCTCGCCCTTCATCTGGTACGCCCCCGCGATCCCGACGATGTCGGCGTGACGCGCCGCCGCCCGCAGGACCGCGTCGCCGGTGCCGCCGACGAGCAGCGGCGGTCCCGATCCGCCGAACCCGGCGCGCTGCACGGGCGCCGTCTCGGCCAGCCCGAAGAACTCCGCCACCGGCCGGTGCCGCTCGTAGCCGCCCCCGCCGAACAGCGCGCCCAGCTCCTCGATCAGCCCGGTCATCCGCTCCACGCGGGCGCCGAACGGCTCCCACGGGATCCCGGCCGCGTCGAACTCCCACTTCATGTGCCCGGCGCCGAGCCCGAGCTCGACCCGCCCGCCGGTGAGCCGGTCGGCGGTGGCGGCCTCGCGGGCGAGCAGGTGCGCGTTCCAGAAGCCGGCGTTCAGCACCAGCGCGCCGACGCGCAGCCGCTCGGTCGCGTCCGCGGCGGCGACCATGGTCGGGAAGGGGGCCGGGGAGCCGAGATGGTCCGGCACGAGCGCGACGTCGTACCCGTACCGCTCGCCGCGCCGGCACCGCTCGGCGAAGTCGTCCCGGGAGACGACGTCGAAGACGTTGAACCCGAAGCGCAAGTCCCTCATGCGGTCACCCTGCCACCTCACCCGGGCGTGATGAAGGCCGTCTCGTAGGCGAAGATCACCGCCTGGGTCCGGTCGCGGGCCTGCAATTTGGCGAGGATGTTCCCGACGTGCGTCTTCACCGTCTGCGGGCTCACGAAGAGCTCACCGGCGATCTCCGCGTTCGAGTGCCCCTTGGCCATCAGCCGCAGCACGTCCCCCTCCCGCTCGGTGAGCCGGCCGTGCCAGGCCGCCCCTCCGCCGCCGGACGGCCCGTGCCGCCCGGCCAGCTCCCGGATCGCCGCCGGGAACAGCAGGCTGTCGCCGTGCGCGACCATCCGGACCGCCTGCAGGATCTCCTCCGGCCGCGTCCGCTTGAGCAGGAAGCCGCTGGCGCCCGCCTTCAGCGCGTCGTAGACGTACTCGTCGTTCTCGAACGTGGTGACGACGATGATCCGGGGCGGTTCCGGCACGGTCGCGAGGATGTGGCGGGTCGCCTGGATGCCGTCGAGCCGCGGCATCCGCACGTCCATCAGCACCACGTCGGGGCGCAGCCGCCGCACCTCGCCCGGCACCTCCGTGCCGTCGGACGCCTCGCCCACGACGGCCAGATCGTCCTCGGCGTCGATGATGGCGGCGAGCCCGGCGCGGATCAGCCGCTCGTCGTCGACCAGCAGAACCTTGATCGTCATGATCCGGACCTTAGCGGCAGCGAGACGCGGAACCGCCAGCGGTCGCCGTCGGCCCCGGCGCTCATCTCGCCGCGCAGCACGGTGACGCGCTCGCGGACCCCGCCGAGGCCGCGGCCGCCGCCGTGGCCGGCGCCCTCGCCGCGGACCGCGCCGAGCGGATTGGTCATCTCGACCTCCAGCCGTTCCCCGTCGGTGCCGAGCCGCAGCCGCACCGGTACCTTCCCCGCGTGCCGGAGCGCGTTCGTCAGCCCCTCCTGGACGATCCGGTACGCCTCCCGCGACACCGCCGCCGGGACGTGCTCCACCTCCGGATCGACCTCGGCGTCCAGCGCGACCCCGGCGATCCGCGTCTGCTCCAGCAGCCGTCCGAGGTCCTTCAGCGTGGCCTGCGGGGCCGGGCGGGACCGGTCGTCGCGCAGCAGCCCGAGCACGTGGTCGAGGTCCTCCAGCGCGGACCGCGCCGAGTCCTCGATCGCGGCGAGCGCCTCGCGGGCGAACTCCGGGTCGCTGTCCAGCACCCGCCCGGCCGCCCCCGCCTGGAGCGTCACCACACTGAGCGCGTGTCCCACCGAGTCGTGCAGCTCCCTCGCCAGCCGGTTGCGCTCGGCGAGCCTGAGGGCCTCGGCCCTCATCCCGGCCAGCCGCTCGGCGGCGGACGGCCCGAGGAACACCGGCGCCAGCCGGGCCAGCAGCGCGCCCGCCCCCACGATCAGCGCGAGCAGAAGGGCCAGCGACGCCAGCCCGACCAGCGGCGCGGGCCACTGGTGCCAGGTGTTCTGCCAGCCCCAGGACTGCAGGAACCGGGTGTCCCAGCTCACCGCCGGCGCGATGAGCATCACGACGGCGGCCGGAGGGAGCACCAGGCTCAGCCCGCTGACCACGACGCCCGTGCCGAGATGCAGGGTGAACCACGCCGCGGTGCGGCCGCGGCTCTCCCAGGAACCCGCCGAACCGGGCACGAGCCCGGTCGCGGGCCCCCCGAGCAACTCCTTGGCCAGGGAGCTCTCCAGCAGCCGCACCGTCGGCACGAGCCCCGTGACGAACGTCGCGGCGGCCGGCATGACGACCAGCATCAGCACGCCCTTGAACAGGCTGTTGCCCATCGGCACCAGCGGGGTCATGCTGATCGCCAGGAACCAGTACGGCATCAGCAGCGCGCCGCCCACGACGAGGTGGGACCAGCGCCGCCAGGTCGTCCGCTCGATCAGCGGGCGGAGCACACGGAGCACGTCCTGATCCTGACAGAACCGGCGGCGCGGCCACTCCCCCGCGCGGGGGAGGCCGGCCTCATGCGTTGTCCTTCTCTCCGGCGGTGCGCTCTCCGGCGGCGCGGTCGCGCTCGGCGAGCTTGGCCAGCCGCGCGTTGTAGGCGGCGAGCTCGTCGTCCTCGGGGCGCCCCCCGGCCTTCGCGGCCCGGTCGGCCTTGCGGTCCATGCGCCGCGCCTGCCGCTGGTCGTGGACGTACCACTGGAACGCCAGCACGATCAGGACGATGAACGTCGGCACCTCGCCGAAGCCCCACGCGATGGCGCCGCCGGTGTGCTGGTCGTGCAGGATCGTCGTGCCCCACGGCGGGTCGACGGAGGTGTACCAGCCGCGGGCGAGCGCCTGGCTCATGTTCATCAGGGCGATGCCGAAGAACGCGTGGAACGGCATCGTGACGAACAGCAGCAGCAGCCGGGCCGGGTAGGGCAGCTTCCGCGGCGCCGGGTCGACGCCGAGCAGCACCCAGAAGAACAGGGAGCCGCTGGCCAGGAAGTGGACCATCATCGCGATGTGGCCGAGATGGTTGCGCATCGCCGCCTCGAACAGCGGCGTGAAGTACAGCGCGAACGTGCTCACCACGAAGATGAGGGTGGCGACCGCCGGATGGGCGACGACCGCGAGGTACCGGCTGTGCAGCACGGCGGTGAGCCACTCGCGCGGGCCGCGGTCGCCGCGCACGCGGGCGGGCTTGAGCGCCCGCAGCGCCAGCGTCACCGGCGCGCCGACGACCAGGAAGATCGGCGTCAGCATGTTCAGCACCATGTGCTGCGCCATGTGCACGCTGAACAGGATCGGCGCGTACCTGGCAATGCCGGTCTGGGTGACGGCCACGATCGTCACGAGCCCGATGAGCCAGGACGCGGTGCGGACCCGGGACCAGGAGTCGCCGCGCCGCCGCAGCCGGACGACGGCGGCGAGGTAGAGCCCGCCGAGGACGACGACGAGTGCGGCGAAGAACAGGTCGAACTGCCCCAGGGTCAGCAGCCGCACCGGGGTGACCTGCGGGGGCATGTCGTAGCCGAGCAGCGACTTGACCGCGGACTCCGGCTCGGCCGGCGCGGGCGGCGCGGTCCGGGCCAGCGCGACGGCCAGGCCCATGGTGGCGCCCATCACGGCGGCCTCGACGGACGCCAGCCGGGCGAACGCCCCCGGCCTGCCGTCCGCCACCGCGGGAAGCGTCCGCGTCCGGTGCCACCAGCCGAACCAGCCGAGCAGGCAGAAGGCGATGATCTTGCCGAGGGCGAGCCGCCCGTAGTCGGTCTCGACCAGCTCCCGCGGGTCCGGCAGCCGGGCGATCACGTTCACCAGGCCGCTGGCGCCGACGGTGACGTAGCACCACAGGGCCATCCGGCTGAACCGCTCCGCGACCACCGGCAGCCGGTCGCGGCGCAGCAGCGCGTGAGCGACGGCGATGGCGAGCCCGCCGACCCACGGGGCGACCGCGGCGACGTGCAGCGCGACGCCGGTCGTCGCGGTGGAGTGGTTGGCGGCCGAGGCCGAGTGCCCGGTGAGCGGCGCGGGCAGCAGCGCGATCCCGGCGAGGGCGAGCAGCCCGAACGCGGCGGCGGGCGTGGTGGTGGTGCGGGCCAGCAGCGCCACCACCACGGCGAGCAGCACCACGACCATGAGGGCGGTGCCCTGCGGCAGGGAGCCGACGTAGCTGCTCAGCTCGCTGCCGGTGAGGACGTCGCCGACCGGCTGGCCGAGCACGTCCGCGACGGTGAACACCAGCGTGGCCGCCGCGGCGGCGGCCCAGGCCGCGGCGATCCAGGAGGCCGCGTTCAGGTAGCCGACGGCGTCCCTGGACAGCCGCGGCGCGGCGCGCCCGCCCTCGACGGGCAGGAACGCGGCCGCGGTCAGCAGCGCGCCGACGGTCAGCGCGGACAGCAGGTCCATCGCCGCCCGCGAGACCGGCAGCCCCCAACGGGTGAGGGCGCCCGCGTCGCCGAGGCCGGGGATGACCTTCTCGGTGACCGAGCCGCCGAGGACGAGCCCGGCCACCAGGAGGGCGGCGCACGCGGCCAGGGCGGCCGCCCCCGCCCGCCAGACGGCCAGGCTCCCCCTACTCACCGCCGGTTGCCGCCTGGTGCTTGCGCTTGGCGCGCAACACGATGACCACCCCGATGCCGACGCCGACGAGCAGGCCCGCGATGATCAGCACCCAGAGGAGCATCCCGGAGCCGGAGTCCTCCTCGGCCGCGGTCTGCTCCTGGTCGGCCTTGAGCGGCTGCTCGTCGGAGTTGGCGGCCGGGCCCGTCTGCTCCTCGGCGCCGACCCCGCCCGCGGAGGGCGCGGCCGAGGCGGCCGGATCGCCGCCGCCGCCGTCCCCGGCCACGCTGAACGTCAGGTCGTTCCCCTCGATCGGGTGCCCGTCCTCGCCGACGACCCGGTAGGCGACCGTGTAGGAGCCGGCGGGCAGCGGGCCGGACAGCTTCTGCGTGACCTTCGTCCCGGCGCGCTCGGCGGCGCCCGCCTGGAACTCCTTCTTCCTCCCGTCGCTGACGACGACCTTCGCCAGACTGATCTTGTCGCTGAAGACCAGGGTGACCTCGGTGACCGCGTCCGCGGCCTTGCCCTTCTCGGGCGTGCTGCCGACCAGCTTCGTGTGCGCCATCGCGGGCGGCGCGGTGAAGGCGCCGAAGGCGAGCGCGGCGGCGGCGACCAGACCGAGACGGCGCAGGGGCCGGCGGGACTTGAACATGTTCATGGAGGGCCGGGTTCTCTAGTGAGTCGAAGGGCTCCGTCTACCCTACTGAGCCCGCCGCCATGGCACGTCCCGGGTCGCGCGATGGCACGAACCGGCAAGAACGGGACCGGTCAGCTGCACCCGCAGTCGCAGTCGCAGCAGTCGCACGAGTCGCAGCAGTTACATGAGTCGCAGCAGTTGCAGCAGTCGCAGCAACCGGAGCAGTCCCAGCCGTCGCCGCCCCCGTCGCAATGCCGGCTGCACCAGCAGCGGTCGTCGCACGAGTCGCCGTGGTGGTCGCTCCACTCGGGCTGGAAGATCCCGCACGTGACGCAGACCAGGGTCCCGGTGAAGCACGGGATCGGCCAGCCGGGGCGCGGAGGCCGCGGCCCCCGCCTGGCCAGGCTCACGGGCTCGGCGAAGGCGCGCTCGACCGAGCGGCCCGCCTCGCGGTCCAGCAGGGCCCGCACGAGGCGCGGCCGCTCCAGCTCCAGCTCGGCGAGCGCGAGCCGCAGCCCGTGCAGCGCGCCGTCGGCGTGCCTGCGGGCCTCGTCGAGGGTGGTGCCGGTGGCGAGGAGCGGGTTGTACGCGCCCGCCGCCTCGTCCTCGGCGAGGTCCTCGACGGCGTCGATGAGGTGGGCGAGGCGCCCGAAGAAGCGGCCCGCCTCGGCGAGCGTCTCGGCGTTGCCCTCCCTGCCCGCCAGGACGGCCGTGTGCGCGAACACCGCGGCGACCGCCGTCTCGGTGGGCTCGGTCAGGTCGAGGAGCCCGAGGCCGGGGGCCGCCTCCAGGAGCGGCTGCCGGGCGACGGCGTCGCGCAGCACCGCCGGGTCGAACCCGACGGCGGCGCCCGTGCGGCCGCCCGCCGCGTCCCACCGGTCGGCCATCCGCCCGGCCGCGGCGGCGACGAGCCGCCGCGCGTAGGGCCCGTCGCCGTCGGCCACGTGGTCGCGGGTCTTGCCCGCGGCCAGCAGGAGGGACGCGGCCGCGGCGAGCTGCGCGCCCTGCGCCCGCGCGGTGACGACCTCGGCGGTCTTCATCCCGCGCAGGGCGCACGGCCCGGCCTTGCGGCGCGGCGACAGCTCCGGCGCCTGCGCCTCCACCAGCACCGACACGAGCAGCCCGTCGTAGTTGGTGACGAGCCGCGAGGCCTGGCCGTGCTCGGCCCGCAGCGTCAGGCACAGCCCGCACAGGTGGGCCATCCAGTCCTTGAACAGGGACCCGCACAGAACATGACGGCAGGGCCGAACAACACCGAACACGAAGAACTCCCCCATCTCACACCGACCGCAGCATTATTCATGGACGCGGCGGCGGGCGAAACGGTTGCGCCGGAACGGTCCGATCAGACCCCGACGCAGGTCAGGGCTCGGCGGTAGGCGGCCATGCGGGGCCCGTCGGAGGTTCCCGTCCCGGCCAGCACCTCGGCGAGGTCGAACCAGGCCTGGGCGGCCTCCCGGGAGGACTCCATCTCCTCCAGGCAGGTCGCGGCCCGGGTCAGCACCTCGACCGCGCGGTCGTGCCGGCCGAGCCGCACCGACGCCTCGCCGAGCACGGTCAGCGCCCCGGCGGTGGCCCGGCGCGGGGCGTCCCCCAGCAGGTCGAGGGCCTCCTCGGCGAGCGCCACCGCCTCGGTGGGACGGCCGAGCGCGGTCTCGGCGCGGGCCAGCTCGGTCAGGCACCAGGCCACGTCGATCTCGCCGGAGGAGCTGGCGCTGATCTCGCCGCGCACGCGGGCGAGCAACTCCCGGGCGCGGGCGGCCTGGTCGGGCTTGGCCCGCAGCAGCAGGCCCGCGTAGATGACGCGGAGCCGGTTGAGGTTGCGGGGGTCCTCGCCGTCGCCGGCCAGCATCAGGGCCCGCTCGGCGAGCGCGACGCCCTCGTCGTACTCGCCGCGGATCTCCGCGACGTAGGCGGCCTCCCAGTAGGCGACCATGCGGGCGCGGGGGCTGCCGATCCGCTCGGCCCGCTCGACGAGCTGGGCGGCGAGCTGGCGGGCCCGGACGAGGTCGCCGCGCTCGATGAACGCCGACAGCAGCGCGGCGCCGAGGTCCACGGCGGCGTCGGTGGAGTCGGCGCCGGTGGCGACGAGGTGCCGCAGCGCGGTCTCGGCCGCCTCCACGCCCGCGCTGAGGTCGCCGCGCTCGCGCAGGCAGCGGCTCAGCGCGACGTGCACCTTGGCCCAGTGGTCGAGGTCGGCCTCGGCGGACGCCTGCTCGGTCAGCGCGGTCAGCTCGGCGATCGCCTCCTCCAGCTCGCCCGCGGCCTCCAGCGCGAGCGCGTGGCCCCAGCGCGCCTGGTGCAGCATCTCGGGCAGCGCGACCGCGTCGGCGCTCGCGAGGACCTCGGCGAACCGGGCCCGCGCCTCGGCCGCCGCGCCGTTGCTGAGCGCGATCTCGGCATAGTCGAGGGTGACGCGCAGCTCGTCCACGACGTCCTCGCTGACGCCGCTGACGAGGTAGGTCGCCGAGCAGTTCAGCTTCGCCGCCAGAAGGTCGACGACGCTCGGCGCCGGTACCCGCTTGTCGCTCTCGATCAGCGAGATGTAGCTGTCGGACAGCTCGGGGAAGGCGAGCTGCGCCTGACTCACGCCCTGCCGGATCCGCAGGGCGCGAATGCGCTGCCCCAGTGTCTCGCGATCCATCGTGTGACCACCGCCTACAAGGTGCTCGCCGCGCGCAGGGCGAGGAAGAAGTCGACTCGGTCTTCAAGTCTGCCGAGATCCCGGCCGGTGAGGTCCTCGATCCGCCGGATTCGGTACCGAAGCGTGTTCACATGGACGTGCAGCCGCGTCGCGGTGCGGCTCCAGGAGCCCGAGCAGGACAGGAAGACCTCCAGCGTGTGCACGAGATCGGCCTGCCCGGTGCTGTCGTACTCCTCCAGGGGGCCGAGCATCCGCGCGCGGAAGGACGACCGCGTCCGCTCCGGGACGGACGCCAGCAGCCACGCGTAGGAGTCCAGGGCGGTCGCCCCGGCGGAGTCTCGCATTCGCACCAAGGCAGGCTATAGGCGGCGCATCACCCCCGTCACGCTGCGAAGGCCGCGAATCACGTCCCGCCCACCTTTCTTCCCGCGGCCCCCTGGCCTCACCCGGGGCCCGGACGGCTACCCTGTGCACGCCGTTTCCGAACACCATGCTGCTGAAAGCGGAGCGCCCGTCATGTCCAAGACCCAGGCCGGACCGGCCGACGATTCCCCGCCGGCGAGCGGGGGCGGGCCGCTGGAGCGGCTGTTCGAACTCACCGCGCGCGGTACCACCGTCCCGCGCGAGCTGCGCGGCGGCGTGACCACGTTCTTCGCGATGGCCTACATCATCCTGCTGAACCCGCTCATCCTCGGCGGGGCGAAGGACGTCAACGACGCGACCCTGTCGATCCCGCAGCTGACCACGATGACGGCGCTGTCCGCGGCGGTCACCACCGTGATCATGGGGCTGGTCGGGAACGCGCCGCTGGCGCTCGCCGCGGGCCTCGGCATCAACGCGGTCGTGGCCTTCCAGGCGGCGCCGGTGATGACCTGGCCGGAGGCGATGGGCCTCGTGGTGATCGAGGGCGTGGTCATCGTGCTGCTGGCGGTCACCGGCGTGCGCGAGCGGATCATGAACTCGATCCCGCTGGCGCTCAAGCACGCGATCGCGGTCGGGATCGGCGCGTTCATCGCGCTGGTCGGCCTCTACGACGCCGGGTTCGTCACTTCCAGCGCCACCAGCCCGCCGCTGTCGCTCGGCACCGGCGGCCGGCTGGAGACGTGGCCGGCGCTGGTGTTCGCGGCGACCCTGGTGCTGATGATCGTCCTGTACGTGCGGCGGGTGCCCGGCGCGATCCTGATCAGCATCGTCGCCGGGACGGTCGGGGCCGTGGTCATCCAGGAGAACGCCTCCGTCAAGCAGGGCGGCTGGGGCGTGGTCACCCCGAACATGCCGGAGAAGCTGTTCGCCGCCCCCGACTTCGGGCTGTTCGGGGAGATCTCGCTGTTCGGCGGGTTCGCCCGCGCCGGGGTCATCACCGCGCTGGTCGTGCTGTTCACGCTGGTGCTGTCGGGGTTCTTCGACGCGATGGGGACGATCCTCGGCATCAGCGACGAGGCGGGCCTGGTGAGCGAGAAGGGCGAGGTGCCCCGGCTCGGCCGGATCCTGTCGGTGGACGGGCTGTCCGCCGCGTTCGGCGGCCTCACCAGCTCGTCGGCGAACACGGTGTTCGTCGAGTCGGCGGCGGGCGTCGGCGAGGGCGCCCGGACGGGCCTGGCCAACATCGCCACGGGCGCGCTGTTCGCGGTGACGCTGTTCCTCACCCCGCTGGCGGCGACCGTCCCCGCGCAGGCCGCGGCGCCCGCGCTGGTCGTGGTCGGCGCGCTGATGATGACGCAGGTCGCCAAGGTCGACTGGAACGATCTGGAGATCACGATCCCGGCGTTCCTCACCATCGTGCTGATGCCCTTCACCTTCTCGATCACCACCGGCCTGGGCATGGGCATCGTCGGCTACGTGGTCATCAAGGCCACCCGCGGGAAGGTGCGCGAGATCTCCCCCGCCCTCTGGATCGTGGCCGCCCTGTTCGTGGTCTTCTTCGCCATCCACCCCATCGAGGAGTGGCTCGGCGTCGTGTGATCCCGCGCGACCGCCCGCGCATGCGCGACCCCGGGGAAACACGGACGCAGGGTGACCGCTCCGCGACGGAACTCGCCCGTTTGTAGGTCTCGGAGGCGGTTGCGGGTGTCAAATAGTGCCGGCATGGCGTAAGCAGAAGGTAGGGCCTTACCCCCCGGCGTGAAAGGCGTGGCTGTGGTGTCCGCGGACTCTCCCTCCCACCCGTCCCCGCCAGGTCACGTCCTGCTGGCGCCTGACAGGTTCCCGGGAGCGCTGACCGCGGCGCGGGCGGCGCGGCACCTCGCCGCCGGGCTGCGCCGCGCGCGCCCCGGGGTCGCGCTGGTGGAGCTGCCCGTGGCCGACGGCGGCGACGGCACCGTCGAGGCCGCGGTGGCGGCCGGCTGGCGGCGCGTCGAGATCGAGGTGTGCGGACCGACCGGCCGACCGGTGACGGCGCGGCTGGCGCTGAACGGCGACAGCGCCGTGGTCGAACTGGCGGAGGCGTCCGGGCTGCGGCGGCTGCCCGGCGGCAGGCCGCGCCCGCTCACCGCCTCCAGCGTCGGGACGGGGCAGCTGCTCGCGCACGCCGTCCGGCTCGGCGCGCGGCGGATCGTCCTCGGGCTCGGCGGCGGCGCGTGCACCGACGGCGGCGCGGGCCTCGTCCAGGGGCTCGGCGGGCGGCTGCTGGACGCGCTCGGCAAGGACCTGCCGCCGGGCGGCGCGGCGCTGCGCTCGCTGCACGCCCTCGACCTGCGCGGCCTGCCCGACATGTCGGGCATCGAGGTGGTGGTGGCGGGCGACCCCGCCGGGCCGCTGCTCGGCCGCACCGGCGCCGCCGCGGTGGACGGCCCGCGCCGCGGCGCGAACCGCGACGAGGTGCGGCTGCTGGACGCGGGCCTGCGCCGCTGGGCCGACCTGGCGGAGGCGGCGGCCCGCAAGGCCGCCCGCGACCTGCCCGGCGCGGGGACGGCGGGCGGCGTCGGGTTCGCCGCGCTCACCTTCCTCGGCGCGACGATCGAGCCCGGCCCGGCCCTGATGCTCGACCTGCTCGGCTTCGCCGCGAAGGCGCGCGGCGCGCGGCTGGTCGTCACCGGGGAGGGCGTCCTCGACACCCGCTCGCTGCGCGGCACCGCGCCGGTGCACGTCGCCCGCGCCGCCGCCCGCGCGGGCGCGCCGGTCGTCGCGGTGGCCGGCCGCCGGAGCCTCACCGGCGAGCAGCTGCGCAAGGCGCGGATCCAGGCGGCGTACGCGCTGGCCGACATCGAGCCGGACGACGAGCGCCGCGTCCGCCGCGCGGGCCCGCTGCTGGAGCAGCTGACGGTCGCGATCGCCGACGAGTGGCTCCCCCGGGGCGCCCCGTAGCCCGGACCGCTCCAACGGCCACGCTCCCCCGGCGTCCTTGGGCCGCTCTTTACACAGTGTCGTCGAAAGGGCCGATGCCTTGACACACTGCGTATGGCCGGGCCTCGTCCCCGGCCCGCACGCTGGAGGCGTACATCCTGGTCAGCGTTGACGGAGGAGCTCCCGGTGAAGATCGGTGTCCCACGAGAGGTCAAGAACCACGAGTACCGGGTGGCGATCACCCCGGCGGGGGCGCACGAGCTCACCCGGCACGGCCACGAGGTGTTCGTGGAGCGGGGCGCCGGGACCGGCTCGGCGATCCCCGACGACGACTTCGCCGCCGCGGGCGCCAAGATCCTCGACGGACCGGACGAGGTCTGGGCCGAGGGCGAGCTGATCCTCAAGGTGAAGGAGCCGATCGCGCCCGAGTACCACCGGATGCGCGCGGGCCAGATCCTGTTCACCTACCTGCACCTGGCCGCGTCCCGCGAGTGCACCGACGCGCTCCTGGCGGCCGGCGTCACCGCGATCGCCTACGAGACCGTCCAGCTCCCGGACCGCTCCCTGCCGCTGCTCGCCCCCATGTCCGAGGTCGCCGGACGGCTCGCCCCGCAGGTCGGCGCCTACAACCTGATGTCGTTCACCGGGGGCCGCGGCGTCCTGCCGGGCGGCGTGCCCGGCGTCGCGCCCGCCAAGGTGGTCGTCATCGGCGGCGGCGTGTCCGGCCTCAACGCCGCGCAGATCGCCGTCGGCATGGGCGCGGACGTCACCGTCCTGGACGTCGACGTGGACCGGCTGCGCGAGATCGACGCCGTCTACCAGGGCCGCCTGCGGACCCTGGTGTCCAGCGCCTACACGATCGAACAGCAGGCTCGCGCCGCCGACCTCGTCATCGGCGCCGTGCTCATCCCCGGCGCGCGGGCGCCCAAGCTGATCTCCAACGAGCTGGTGGCGCGGATGAAGACCGGCTCGGTGCTGGTGGACATCGCGATCGACCAGGGCGGCTGCTTCGAGGACTCCCGCCCCACCACGCACGCCGACCCCACCTACCGGGTGCACGGCTCGACGTTCTACTGCGTCGCGAACATGCCCGGCTCGGTCCCCAACACCTCCACCTACGCACTGACGGGCGTGACGCTCCCCTACGCCGTCCAGATCGCCGACAGGGGGTGGCGGCAGGCCCTGCACGCCAACGCCGCCCTGGCCCGCGGCCTCAACGTCCACGACGGCATGCTCGTCTACGACCATGTCGCCGAGGCCCACGGCCTGCCCCACACGCCCCTCACCTCGATCCTCGACTGAGGCGGCCTCCCCCGCCGTCTCACCCGTTCCGGGGGTTCTTCGGGGCCGGCCGGCCGGGTAGACAGGCGGGCATGGGTGAACTGATCTTGGTGCGGCACGGGGAGACCGAGTGGAGCCGGGCGCGGCGGCACACCGGGCGGACGGACCTGCCGCTGACCGCGCGCGGCGAGGAGCAGGCCCGCGCGCTGCGCGGCGCGCTGGCCGGGCGGACCATCGCGACGACGCTGGTCAGCCCGGCGGAGCGGGCGCGGCGGACGGCCGAGCTGGCCGGGCTGCGGACCGACGGGATCGACCCCGACCTGTGGGAGTGGGACTACGGCGGCTACGAGGGCGTCAGCACCCGGACCATCCGCGAGACGCGGCCGGGCTGGTTCCTGTGGGACGACGGGGTGGTCCCGGGCGACGCCGCCCATCCGGGCGAGACGGTCGAGCGGGTCGGCGAGCGGGCCGACGCGGTGCTCGCGCGGGCGCGTCCGCTGCTCGCCGGCGGCGACGTCGCGCTGGTCGCGCACGGGCACGTCCTGCGGGTGCTGACGGCGCGCTGGCTGGGCCTGGAGCCCGCGCTGGGGCGGCTGTTCGCACTCGACACCGGGACCGTGTCGGCGCTCGGCTCCGAGCACGACCGTCCGGTCGTCAGCGCGTGGAACGTGCCCGCGCCGTGAGGCTCCCCAACGCATAAGGTACCTGTTGGGGGATGTCCCCCAGGGGTACCCGGGCGTGCGCCCCCGACGGATTGCGAGGACGGAGATGGCGACCAGCGAGACCCCCACCCGCGGTTACACCGCCACGAAGGACCAGCTGCAGACGCGGCTCGCCCGGATCGAGGGCCAGGTGCGCGGCATCGACCGGATGGTCGACGAGGACCGCTACTGCATCGACATCCTCACGCAGATCAGCGCGGTCCAGGCCGCGCTGGACAAGGTGGCGCTCGGCCTGCTGGACGGGCACGTCCGGCACTGCGTGGCCGAGGGCGCCGAGGAGGGCAAGGGCGAGGCGATGTCGACCGAGCTGATGGCGGCCGTCGGGCGGCTCATGCGCCGCGGCTGAGCCGCCGCCCGGGGGCGGCCGCCCTAGGGGCCGCCTCCGGGGCCGCACTCCCGTGAGGCCTCCGGATCCGCACGCTCCATGGCCTCGACGAGGACGCGCCAGCCGTGCAGGAAGAGCGACCGCTCGTCCGGGGCGAGCGTCTCCAGCGTGACCCGCAGCGGCCGCAGCCGCCGCCAGGCGAACCGCTCGATCATCTCGCGGTGCCGCCCGCTCAGGCTGATGATCATCCGCCGCCGGTCCCGCTCGTCCGGGCGCCGCTCGACGAAGCCGCCCCGTTCCAGCTCGCCGACCAGCTGGCTGACCGTGGCCGGGCTCAGCGCCATGTGCCCGGCGAGCACGCCGACCGGGACCGGGCCGTGCAGGACGAGCTGCATCAGCGCCGGGACGTGCCGGGGGCCGAGCCCCGCGGCCCGCACCTCGCCGATGAGCTCCTCGGCGTCCTCGCGGCCGCCCTTCAGACCGCGGACCAGCCGGCCCAGGAGCTGGATCATCGTCTCCAGGTCGGCGTCGACCGACGCGCCGGCACCGATCCCTTCCTCGGACATACCTTGAAGTTCAACATATTCCGTGATGCACTGCAAAATATTGAACTTCAAGGCGTTTCACGCCTTGACCGACGGGGGCACGGGGCAACCGGGACTCGACGCGAGGGGGCCGACCATGACCGAAAGCCCGGCCGCGAAGGTGGCGCCGCCCGGCGGCGCCGGGAACGGCGAACGGCTCGACCGGCAGACGATCGTCCTCGGCCTCGTCATCGTGTCGGGCACCCTCATGGCGATCCTCGACACCACGATCGTCAACGTCGCGCTGGAGACGCTCGGACGCGACTTCGACACCGGCCTGTCGACGATCCAGTGGGTCATCACCGGCTACATGCTGGCGATGGGCACCGTCATCCCGGTCACCGGCTGGGCCGTCGACCGCTTCGGCGGCCGCCGCGTGTGGATGACCTCCATCGTGCTGTTCGTCCTCGGGTCGATCCTGTCGGGCGCGGCCTGGAACATCGAGTCGCTGATCGTCTTCCGGGTCGTGCAGGGGCTCGGCGGCGGCATGCTGATGCCGACCGGCATGGCCATCCTGACGCTCGCGGCCGGGCCGCGCCGGATGGGCCGCATCATGAGCATCGTCGGCGTCCCGATGCTGCTCGGGCCGGTGCTCGGCCCCGTCATCGGCGGGTGGCTGGTCCAGGACGTCGACTGGCGCTGGATCTTCTTCGTCAACCTGCCCGTCGGCGCGCTCGCCTTCACGCTCGCGTGGTGGAAGGTGCCGCACGGCCGCGGGGAGCACGCGACGCCCGGGATCGACCTGCGCGGGCTGTTCCTGCTGCCGCCCGGGTTCGTCCTGCTCATCTACGGCCTGTCGACGGCGAGCGGCAACGGCGGCTTCGGCAGCCCGGCCACGATCGCCTGGCTGGCCGGCGGCGTGGTCCTGGTCGCGCTGTTCGCGCTGCACAGCCTGCGGCGCCGCGCACGCGCGCTGATCGACGTGCGGCTGTTCGCCGACCGGACGTTCGCGACCGCGGCCGTCGCGGTGTTCTTCGTCGGCATCGCGCTGATGGGCTCGATGCTGCTGATCCCGCTGTACTACCAGATCGCCCGCGGCGAGGGGGCGCTCGCGGCGGGCCTGCTGCTCGCCCCGCAAGGCCTCGGCGCCGCGACCGCGATGCCGCTCGCCGGGGTGGTCACCGACAAGCTCGGCGCCGGGCGGATCGTCCCGGTCGGCATCGTCGTCCTGGTGCTCGGCACCCTCCCGTTCGCGATGGTGGGCTCGGACACCTCCTACTGGCTGCTCGGCGGCGCCCTCTACGTGCGGGGCCTCGGGCTCGGCTGCACGATGATGCCCACCATGTCGGCGGCGCTGACGACGCTGGGCCGGGCGGTGGTGCCGCGCGCCAGCAGCACGCTGAACATCATCGTCCAGCTCGGCGGATCGGTCGGCACGGCGCTGCTCGCCGTCATCCTGTCCCGCCAGATCAGCGACCGCATCCCGCAGGCCCCCGGCGGCGGCGGGGGCCCCGCCGGGACGGGGCAGATCCCCGAGCGGGCCCGCGAGCAGGTCGCGCCCCAGCTGGCCGACGCCTTCGGACACACGTTCTGGGTCGCGCTCGTCCTCACCGCCGTGCTGATCGTGCCCGCGCTGCTGCTTCCGCGGCGCGGCGCCCACGAGCACGACTCCGTGCCGGACGCTCCCCCGATGGGGTGAGCCTCAGGAGGCGATCGACCAGGGGGCCGGGCCCGTCTCGTGCTCGCGCGTGAGGCGCCTGGCCCGCCGGGCGTCCGGCGAGTACCGGAACCGCTCCGGGACAACCTGCGTGGTGCGGTAGAGGCCCTTCAGCGTCACCGTCGCGGCCAGGTCCGAGGTCGGCAGGCCCGGCAGCCCGTACATGCGGCGGGCCCAGCGCGGCAGCGTCGACACGACCAGCACCCCGAGGCCGGGCGCGGCGAGCTTGAGCGGCAGCAGCGGCCGCGGCACGGCCGGGCTGAACATGCGGCGCAGCCCCTCGCGCGCCTCCCGGCACGCGAAGATCTGCCGCCGCATCCCGGCGTAGTAGTCCCGCATGTCGGCGACGGTGGCGGGCACGTCCGCCGGGTCGAGGCCGACGACCTCGGCGGCGCGGCGCTGCTCGTCCACGAACGCGTCGGCGTCGCGGGCGGTCAGCGGCACCCCGGCGCGGCGCGCCACGTCCAGGTAGGAGTCGACCTCGCCCATGTGGACCCACAGCAGGTTCTCGGGGTCGTCCACCGGGAACGTCTCGCCGGTGCGCATGTCGAGGCCGGTCAGCTTGGAGTGCAGCCGGCGGACGCGGCGGCCGACCCGCTCGACCTCCTCGTGCGTGCCGTAGGTGCGGACGCGGACGAACTCGACCGTCCGGACGAGCCGCGCCCACGCCGCGGAGGGGTCCATGAGCTCGGAGTTCTGCGCGGTGCCCCACATCGTGCGCGGGTGCAGCGCCTGGAGCAGCAGCGCCCGGATCCCGCCGACGATCAGCACCGGCTCGCCCATGACGTGCCAGGTCACCGAGCCCGGCCCGAACAGCCCCAGGTCCGTCCTCTCCTCGCTCGCCTCGTGCACCTCGACCGCCTTCCGCCGCCGCGGCCGGGCGCGCCGCCCGGACCACGTAATCGAAGGCTTACCCTGCCATGACGTCCGTCACACGATCAATCCCCGTCGTCCTCCGCGATCGCCTCGTCCTGCTCCCCCGGCTCGGTCTGCTCGGTGATCCAGGCGAGGTAGTCCATGCTGCCCGCCACCACCGGCGTCGCGATGATCTCCGGGGTGTCGTAGGAGTGCCCCTCGGTGATCAGGGAGGCCAGCTCGTCGAACCGGTCGGCGGAGGTCTTGAACAGCACCATCCACTCCTCCGCCGACTCGATCTCGCCCTCCCACCAGTAGGTGCTGGCGATCGGGCCCACCAGCTGCGCGCAGGCCGCGAGCCGCTCGGCGACCGCCGAGCGGGCCAGCTCGGCGGCCTCGGCGCGGGAGTCGGTCGTGGTCGTCACCTGCACGTATGAGTGCGCCATGGCACGACTCCTTCCCGCTCGGCCGTCCGGGCACGCCCCCGGGTAGGCAAGTGTCAACGGGCCGGACGGACGACGAGCGCGCTGCCGCCGCCGCGCCGGGTCGGCTCGGCGACCGCCTGGACGAGCCCGGGCCGCAGGAACTCCAGCCCGGTCGCGGCGCCGATCACGCCCTGCGGCGGGCCGGGGAAGAGCTCCAGCCGGTGCCCGCGGGCGGCGAGGTCGCGGCCGTACCGGTCGATGAACGCCTGCTCGGCGAAGACCTGCGGGGTGTTGCGCTGGGTGGCGCGCGGCGCGGCGAGCGCGGTGGGCAGGTCCATGCCGAGGTCGAGGCGGTTCACCAGGATCTGCAGCACCGTCGTGATGATCGTCGAGCCGCCGGGCGTGCCGACCGCGAGCCGCGGGCGCCCGTCCTTGAGCACCAGCGTCGGGGCCATGCTGCTGCGCGGCCGCTTGTGCGGGCCGGGCAGGTTCGGGTCGGGCGCCTGGCCGGGCGCGGGCGGCTGGAAGGAGAAGTCGGTCAGCTCGTTGTTCAGCAGGAACCCGCGCCCCGGCACGGTGATGCCGCTGCCGCCGAACTGCTCGATCGACAGCGTGTAGGACACGACGTCCCCCCACTTGTCGGCAACGACGAGGTGGGTGGTCTGCGGGCCCTCGAACGCCAGCGCCCTGGTCTGGGTGCCCGGCGGGACGCACGGCTCGTAGCGGCCGTCGGGCGAGCCGGGGGCGACCGGCGCGGGGGCCGCCTGGTCCGGCTTGATCTGGCAGGCGCGCTCGCGGGCGAACCCGGAGGACAGCAGTTCCTCCAGCGGCACGTCCACCTTGTCGGCGTCGCCGACGTAGCGGCCGCGGTCGGCGTAGGCGAGCTTGGACGCCTCCAGGTAGTAGTGCAGGGCCGTGACGGGGTCGCGCGGGTCGAGCCGGAAGTTGCCGAGGATGTTGAGCGCCTCCCCGACGGTGGAGCCGCCGGACGACGAGGGCGGCATGCCGTACACGTCCGTCCCCCGGTAGGAGACGTGGGTGGGCTTGCGCGGCACCGCCCGGTAGGCGCCGAGGTCGCCGCGCTCCATCAGGCCGGGGCGGACGGCGCGGGTCGCCTTCGGGTCGACCGGCGGCCGGGCGACCGTCCTGACGATCTCCTTGCCGAGCCCGCCCTCGTAGAACCAGTCGGTGCCGCGCCTCGCCAGCTCCCGGTACGTGCCGGCGAGGTCGGGGTTGCGGAACACCGAGCCGACCTCGGGCACCTTGCCGCCGGGCAGGAACAGCTCGCGGGTCGGGACGATGTCGCGGAAGCGCGCCTCGTTCACCGCGGTCTGGTCGTGGAACTCCTGGTCGACGACGAAACCCCGGTCCGCGACCCCGATCGCCGGGCGCAGCAGGGCGCCGAGGTCGCGGGTGCCGAAGCGGCGCAGCGCGAGGTCCCACTGGGCGAGCGTGCCGGGCACGCCGACGCTCAGCCCGCTGGTGACGGCCTGGTCGAACGGCAGCGGCTTGCCCGTCGCCGGGTCGACGAAGGAGTCCTGGCGCATGCGCTTCGGCGCGAACTCGCGGCCGTCGAGCGCGTACACGCGGCGCGTCCGGGCGTTGTAGTACGTGATGAAGCCGCCGCCGCCGATGGCCGACACGTAGGGCTCGGTGACCCCGAGCGTCGCGGCGGACGCGACCGCCGCGTCCATCGCGTTGCCGCCGCGCTTGAGGACCTCCAGGGCCGTCCGGCTGGCGTCCGGGTCGACGGTGGAGACCGCGCCGCCGAATCCGGTGGCGACGGCCTGCTTGGCCGGCGGGGCCGGGTGCCCCGGCGCGGCGGGCCTCGGGACGGGGGCGGCGCCCGCGGAGGCGGGGACGGTGAGGGACGCGGCGACCGCCAGCGCGGCGACGGCGGCCGTCCGGCGCCGGTTCCGCGATCGTCCCGGCGGCGCGGGCGGACGGGGCGGGGACGCATGCGAGGGCGACGGGAAGCGCAACACCGGACCTCCAGACGAACGCGGCGCCCCTACGGTGCCATTGATCTTCGGTCCGCGCCAGCGTCCGCACCGGCCGGCCCCGGCCGACCCTCGCCCGGCGGGCCGGACGACACAAAGATCATTAAGCGCTTTCCTCATTGGAAATGAGGCGTATTCGCTCGGAACGCTCCATCAGAAAGGGAGTCGGCCTCCCTGTGCCGAGCGTGAGGGATCCGCTGCGACACGTCGCCGACCTGCGGTGGTTGTCAGGATCCGACAACGGCCTGACCACACTAATCACCCACAAAACGTTGCTATTTTGCCCATACCTGGTGAATTCTTAGGGACTTCAGCCAGCCGTCACCTCGCGAACAGCGGCGCGGGTTCAGGCCTTGGGGGACCACCTATGACCTTGGACATGCGCATGCGCAACAACATGTTCCGCCGGCTGCCGGTCGAGCAGGCGACCGGCAGGCTCTACGGCGGCCGGCACCGGCTCCGCGTGGTCTACCGGACCCGCGATCTCGTCGTGCTCGGCCTCGGCGTCATGATCGGATCCGGCATCTTCAAGATCGCCGGCGAGCAGGCGTCCTCCACGGCGGGGCCCGGGGTGCTCGTGTCGTTCCTCATCGCGGGCGGCGTGTGCGTGCTGGCGGCGCTCGCCTTCGCCGAGCTCTCCTCGATCATCCCGGTCGCGGGCAGCGCCTACTCCTTCAGCTACGTCGCGTTCGGCGAGGTCTGGGCGTGGGTCGTCGGCTGGGCTCTGATCATGGAGCTGCTGCTGGCCGCGTCGGTGCTCGCCCGGGTCTGGTCCCTCTACGCGACGCAGGCGCTGCACGACTTCGGGGTGCCGATCCCGAGCGGGCTCGGCGACCTGATCGGCCAGCAGAAGGGGCCGGACGTGTTCGCGCTCGGCATCCTGCTGCTGGTCGTCCTGATGCTCGCCGGCGGCAGCCGGATGAGCCTGAAGTCGCTGTGGTTCATGGTGCTGGCCAAGGTCATCGTGATCGGGCTCGTCATCGCGACCGCGCTGAAGTTCTTTCACCCCGGCAACCTCACCCCCTTCCTGCCGCCCTCCCAGCCCGCGCCCGCGGGCGACAAGACGGTGCTGGACGCCGTGCTCGGCGCGGTCGGCGGCGGCACCCCGCACGTGTTCGGGACCTGGGGCATGCTCGCGGCCGCGCCCGCCATCGCCTTCGCCTACATCGGGTTCGACCTCATCGCGACGGCCTCGGAGGAGACCGACGACGCGCCCCGCAAGGTCCCGCGCGGGATCCTCACCGCCCTGGTCACCGCGATCGTGCTGTACGTGGCCGTCGCGTTCGCGCTGGTCGGCATGATGGGGATGGACGGCATCGCCAAGCTGAACCCCGACAAGCTGCTGCTCGCCGCGGCCTTCGACTCGGTCGGCGCGGGCGCCATGGGCAAGATCGTCGACGTGGGCGCGATGCTCGCGCTGACCACCGTGATCCTGGTGCTGATGATCAGCCTGACCCGGGTGGTGTTCTCCATCTCGCGCGACGGCCTGCTGCCGCGCCCCCTGGCCGCGATGAGCCGCTACAAGGTGCCGTCCCGCGCCACGCTCGTGGCCGGCGGGGCGGCGGTGGTCATGTCGCAGACGATCGACGTGCTCACGCTGGAGCAGCTCGTCGTGATCGGCTCCCTGTTCGCGTTCCTGTTCGTCGCGGCGGCGGTGCTGGCGCTGCGCCGCTCCCGGCCCGACCTGCACCGGCCCTTCCGGATGCCCGCGGCGCCGCTGGTCGTCCTCGTGACGATCGTCGCGGTGGGCTGGCTGATGCTGAACCTGAACGTCCAGACCTGGGGGTACTTCGCCGTCTGGATGGGCGTCGGGCTCGTCCTCTACATGGTCTACGGGCGCCGCAAGAGCCAGATGAAGCTCCTCCTGGACGCGCCGCCCGAGCGCCCGGCCGCCGCGCGGCTCGCCCCCGCCCCGCCGCCCGGCATGGCCCCTCCGCCCGGCATGGCATCCCAGCACGGCATGGTCCCCCAGTCCGGGATGGTTTCCCAGCCCGGCATGGCACCGCCGCCCGGGGCGGCCACGCCGCCCGGCCCGTGGGACCTCTCCTCCTCCCCCGGGCCGTACGGGACGGGCCCCTGGTCGGCCGAACGGCGCCCCGGCACGCCCGAGAGCCCCTACCCGACCGGCCGGTACTCGACGGGACGGCAGCCGGGCGGCCAGTTCGCCCGCGATCCCCGTCCCGGCGAGCGCCACCCGTCCGGTCAGGGCGACGAGCACCAGGAGCCGCCGCACGGCGGCCGGCACCGCCGCTGAGAGAACTTCGGTTTTGTAAGGATCCGCCGAACACCGGGCCCGCCGCACGACCGGGCCCGGCGCACGACTCAGGGCGCCGCCCCCTTCCCGGGGCGGCGCCCTCGCCGTCTCCGGGAGAACGGACTGGACAGCGGCTCCCGTCCGGGTTATGTTCTTCTCATATCGAGATGAACTCGACTTGAGACTTACTCAGACCGAGATCGACGGGAGGCGGGCGGATGACCTCGGAACCGAGGCGCGACGAGAGCGAGTTCCTCGCGAACTACGACCCGCGCGACTACGACCCGGTCGCCGTGACGGTGGACGTGGTCGCGCTCACCATCCGCGACGGCGCCCTCCACGTCCTTCTGGTGCGGCGGGGGAACGCCCCCCACGAGGGGATGTGGGCGCTGCCGGGCGGCTTCGTCCAAGCGGGCGGCCCGCTCCAGGGCACCGACGCCGAGGACCTGCCCGACGCAGCCGTCCGGGAGCTGGCCGAGGAGACCGGGCTCAGCGCCAAGGGGGGCGCGCTCAGCCGGGTCCACCTGGAGCAGCTCGGCACCTACGGCTCCCCCGGCCGCGACCCGCGGATGCGCGTCATCTCCGTCGCCTACCTGGCGTTCGCGCCCGAGCTGCCGGACCCGGAGGCGGGCGGCGACGCGGCCGACGCCGCCTGGGTGCCGGTGGACGCGCTGGGCCTGGCGGAGTCCGGGGACCAGCGCCCCGGCACCACCCGCCGGCTGGCGTTCGACCACGCGCGAATCCTGTCGGACGGGCTGGAGCGGGCGCGCGGGAAGCTGGAGTACACCCCGCTCGCCACGGCGTTCTGCGGCGGCGAGTTCACCATCCCCGAGCTGCGCTCGGTGTACGAGGCGGTGTGGGGCGAGGAGCTGCACGCCGGCAACTTCCACCGCAAGGTCCTGTCCGTCCCGGGGTTCGTGGAGAGCACCGGCGCGACGTCCGACCGCGGAGGCCGGCGCGGCGGCCCGCGCCCCCGCCTCTACCGCGCGGGCGACGCCCGGCTCCTGCACCCGGCTCTCTTGCGGCCGAGTCGGGAGGAGGAGATCAGATGAGCGGGAGCGAACCGGGGGGTGTGGGGGGTCGCCCCCCACAGGGAGCACAGATGAGCGGCAACGATCTGGACGACGCGCTGGCGCGGCTCGGCCGGGCCCGTGTTCCCGCCGACCTGTTCGGCGACGACGAGGCGGAGGCGGGGCGGCGCTACCGGCGGCTGGCCCGGCTCCTGCACCCGGACGCGGGCGGCCGCCGGACCGAGGAGGCGTTCGCCAGGCTGACCTCGCTCTGGCGCGCCCGCAACCGCGGCGACGAGACGCTGATCACCACGCGCCGCCACGCGTACCGGCTGGAGGGCGACCCGATCGGCGGCGACCTCGCGGTGCTGTACGCGGCGCGCCCGGAGCCGGGACGCGAGGTGCTGGTGAAGATGCCGCGCGACCCGGCCGACGGCGACCTGCTCGAACGCGAGGCCGTGGCGCTCCGCCAGCTCCCCAAGGACGGCGACGCCCGGTTCCTGCCCTACATGCCGCGGCTCGTCGAGTCGTTCCGGCACCGGGACGCCGCCACCGGGACGCAGCGGCAGGTCAACGTGATCGCCGCGCTGGACGGCTTCCACAGCCTCGCCGAGGTCAGGCGCGCCCACCCCGGCGGCGTCGACCCGCGCGACGCGGCCTGGATGTGGCGGCGCCTGCTGGCGGGCCTCGGCTTCGCGCACCGCGCGGGCGTCCTGCACGGCGCGGTGCTGCCCGACCACGTGATGATCCACCCGGAGGAGCACGGCCTGGTCCTGGTCGACTGGTGCTACTCCGTCCCCGGCTGCTACGCGCACACCGACCCCTCGGGGCGCGTCCCGGCGATGGTCGGGCGGTACGCCGGCTGGTACCCGCCCGAGGTGCCGGAACGGCGGCCGGCGAGCCCGGCGACCGACATCTTCATGGCCACCAGGTGCATGACCGACCTGATGGGCGACAAGGCCCCGAAGGCGATGCGCTCGTTTGCGCGCGGCTGCACGTCGCCGGCGCAGAACCGGCGCCCCTCCGACGCCTGGCGGCTGCTGGCCGAGTTCGACGAGCTGCTGGAGCGGCTCTACGGCCCGCGCCGCTTCCGCCCCTTCCACATGCCCGCCACCCGCTGAAGGAGAGAGATCATGGGAAGCGGAAACTGGTCCACCGACGTCTACGCAGCGCGCGCGAGCTACCGCGCGTCCACCGGCGCCAGCGCGTTCGCCTACTCCGACGGCGGCGCGACCGCCGTCCACCCCGACCTGGACCCGCGCGGCGTGACCGTCCGGGAGAGCCGGGACTCCGACGACCACCCCGAGTCGCTCGCGATCGGCGTGCTGTTCGACGTGACCGGTTCGATGGGGACCGTGCCGCGGACGCTGCAGGCCAAGCTCCCCGACCTGCTCGGGCTGCTGCTGCGCAAGGGGTACGTCGAGCACCCGCACATCCTGTTCGGCGCGGTCGGCGACGCGACCTGCGACCGGGCGCCGCTCCAGGTCGGGCAGTTCGAGGCCGACAACCGGATGGACGACGACCTCGGCAAGATCCTCCTTGAGGGCGGGGGCGGCGGCCAGATGCGCGAGTCCTACGAGCTGGCCATGTACTTCATGGCGCGGCACACCGCGATCGACTGCCTCGACAGGCGGGGCAAGCGCGGCTACCTGTTCATGATCGGGGACGAGCTGGCCTACCCGAAGGCGAAGCGGCGCGAGATCGCCGCGGTGATCGGCGGCGAGCCGGACAGGGACGTCCCCATCGAGAAGCTCGTCCGCGAGCTGCAGAGGAAGTACGACGTGTACTTCATCATCCCGGAGGGCGCCTACCACTCCGGCAGGCGCGAGGTGAAGGACTTCTGGCAGAAGCTGCTCGGCCAGAACGTGCTCTACCTGGACGACCTTGACGCGGTCTGCGAGACCATCGCGCTGACGATCGGGCTCGCCGAGGACGCCATCGACCTCGGCGAGGGGCTGGACCACCTGGCGGAGGCCGGCTCGGACGCCGGCGCCTCGGTGTCGCGGGCGCTGGCCCGGCTGGACGCGGCCCGCGCACCGGTCGCGGTCTCCTCCACCCCGCCCGGCCTCGACGCCTCCGGCCCGTCCGCGACGACCCGCCTCTGACCCATGGGCCACGTGATCGTCGTTGACCTCGGCTTCGGGGACGCGGGCAAGGGCACGGTCGTCGACCACCTCTGCCGCACCGGGCTGCCCTCAGGTTCGCTCCGCGCTGCCCTGTCCTCTGTGGGGGGAGGACCCCCTACACCCCCCGGTTCTCCCCGCTCCAGTGAAAGGGTCACGGCGGTCGTGCGGTTCAACGGCGGCGCGCAGGCCGCGCACAACGTCGTCGCGCCGGACGGGCGGCACCACACGTTCGCCCAGTTCGGCTCGGGAACGTTCACGCCGGGGGTCCGGACGCACCTGTCGCGGTTCATGCTCGTCGATCCGCTGGCGCTCGCGGCCGAGGCCGACCACCTGCGCGCGCTGGGCGTCCCCGACGCGCTCGACCGGCTCACCGTCGACGGGGAGGCGCTGCTCACGACGCCCTACCACCGGGCCGCCAACCGCGCGCGGGAGTCGGCGCGCGGCGCGGCCCGGCACGGGTCGTGCGGGATGGGCATCGGCGAGACCGCGTCCTACGCCCTGGCGCACGACGACGCACCGCGGGCGGGCGACTGCCTGTCGCCCGCCCGGCTGCGGCGGCGCCTCGCCGCCGTCCGCGACTGGTACCGCGCCGCGTTCCCCGGCGGCGAGGACGTCCCGTCGGCCGACGCGTGCGCCGAGGCCTTCACCGCGTTCGCCGGGCGGGTGCGGATCGTCGGCCCCGGCCACCTGCCCGCCCTGCTCCGCGCCGGGAACGTGGTGTTCGAGGGCGCCCAGGGCGTCCTGCTGGACGAGTGGCACGGCTTCCACCCGTACACGACGTGGTCGACGACGACGTTCACCAACGCCGAAGCCCTGCTGGCCGAGGCGGGCGCGACCGCGACGCGGCTCGGGGTGCTGCGCGCGTACGCGACGCGCCACGGGCCCGGGCCCTTCGTCACCGAGGACCCGGCGCTGACCGCGGACCTCCCCGACCGGCACAACGGCACGGGGCGCTGGCAGGGCGCGTTCCGCGTCGGCCACCTCGACTCCGTCGCGCTCCGGTACGCGCTGGAGGTGACGGGCGGTGTGGACGGCCTGGCGGTCACGCACCTGGACGTAGCGGGGGCACGTCCAGACCTGCGTGTCTGCCACTCCTACGAGATCGACGGCCAACGTGTCGGGCGCTTGGAGTCCGGGCCGCCCGACCTGGACCGCCAGGCCGCCCTCACCCGCCGCCTCCTGGCGGCGCGCCCCGTGTACGCCCCGCTCGGCGACGCCGTGGAGACGATCGAGGGCGCGCTGGGCGCGCCCGTCGTCCTGCGCTCCCACGGCCCCGCCTCGACCGACAAGCGCTCTGACCACTTCCGGACACCCATTGACCTGAGCCTGCGCTGAGACCAAGATCCCGCTAACGCCGCGGCTCTTCCGGAGGTGGACGTTGCGTCTCCCCCAGCGCACCCTGTCGGCATGCGCGGCGCTCGCCGCGTCCCTCGCGCTGCTGGCCGGCCCGGCCGCCGTGCCGCCGGCCGCGGCTCAGGCCGGCGACGGCTGCGACCCGATCGACCCGGCCGCGTGCCTGCTGCCGTTCCCCAACGACTGGAACACGGTCGCGGACGCGGGCACCCCCACCGGCCGCCGCGTCCACCTGCGCACGACGCTGAAGAACGCGCTCGGCGTGCCCGTGTCGCCCGGCGAGTGGAACCGCGCCGACGGCTTCTCCCCCGGATCGATGCTGCTCAGCCGCGTCCCCGGCCTCGACCTGGCCCGCACCGGCGCCGCGCCCGTCACCGACATCGGCGCCTCGCTGCGCGACGACGCCCCCATCGTCATCGTCGACACCGCGACCGGCGAGCGCTGGCCGTACTGGGCGGAACTGGACGCGAACGCCCCCCGCCGACCGCCGGGCGCTGATCATCCGCCCGGCCCGCAACTTCCGCGAGGGCCACCGCTACGCCGTCGCGCTGCGCGACCTGCGCGACGGGTCCGGGAACCCGATCGGGCCGAACGCCGCGTTCGCCAAGATCCTCGGGCCGGAGCTGCCGTCGGCCGACCCGCTCGCGGCGCGGCAGCGGGACAGCGCACGGGTCCTCGCCGCGCTCCAGGCCCGCGGGGTGGGCCGCGACGGCCTCTACCTCGCCTGGGACTTCACCGTCGCGAGCCGGCAGAGCCTCACCGGGCCGGTGCTCCGCATGCGCGACGACGCCCTGCGCGGGCTCGGGGACCGCTCCCCCTCGTTCCTCGTCACCCAGGTGGCCGACGACGTGGACGACAAGATCGCCCGCGAGGTGAAGGGGGTCGTCTGGGCGCCGAGCTACCTCGACCAGTACGGCGGGCTGCCCGGATCGGCGCTGCACCGCGGCGCGGACGGCATGCCCTCGCAGCTGCCGGGCAACTCCCAGGCCGTCCCGTTCCAGTGCGAGATCCCGCGCTCGGCGCTCACCCGTCCCGCGCGCCCCGCCCTCTACGGGCACGGCCTGCTCGGCAACGAGGGCGAGGTCGACGCGGGCAACGTCAAGGCGATGGCCGCCGAGCACGGCTTCGTGTTCTGCGCGACCAAGTGGATCGGCATGGCGGACGAGGACGTCCCGAACGTCGTCTCCGCGCTCGCCGACCTCACCCGCTTCCGGACGGTCGCCGACCGCCTCCAGCAGAGCCTCGTGAACTTCACCTTCCTCGGACGCGCGATGACCCGCGGGTTCGCGGGCGACAAGGCGTTCCAGAACGCCGCGGGCGCCCCCCTCATCGACGCCGGGGCCGAGCTGACCTACGACGGCAACAGCCAGGGCGGCATCATGGGCGGCGCGCTCACCGCGGTCTCCCCCGACGTCCGCCGCGCCGTCCTCGGCGTCCCGGCGATGAACTACAGCACGCTGCTCAACCGCAGCGCCGACTTCCCGCAGTACGCGAAGGTCCTCGACCTGTTCTACCCGGACAGGCTCGACCAGCAGATCGGCCTCGCGCTGATCCAGATGCTGTGGGACCGGGGCGAGGCCGACGGCTACGCCTGGCACATGACCGACGACCCGCTGCCGAACACGCCGAAGCACCGCGTGCTGATGCACGTGGCGTTCGGCGACCACCAGGTCGCCCCGGTCGCCGCCGAGGTCGAGGCGCGCACCATCGGCGCCCGGATCCACGCGCCGGCGCTCACCCCGGGCCGCAGCCCGGACAAGACGCCCTACTGGGGCATACCGACGTTCGGCTCGTCCCACGACGGCTCCGCCATGGTCGTGTGGGACAGCGGCTCCCCCGTCCCGCCGCTCACCAACACGCCCCCCACCGAGGGACGCGACCCGCACTCCGACCCCCGCGGCAGCGCGGACGCGCGCCGGCAGAAGGCGGCCTTCCTCACCACCGGCGAGGTCGTGGACGTGTGCGGCGGGGGACCCTGCGTCATCACGCCCTGATCGGGACCTGAGATGATCGGGGTCATGCTCCAGGTCTGCCCCAACGGAAGCCGGACCGAGGGCGTTCCGACGTCCCCGGAGGAGATCGCCGCGGCGGTCCGCGCCGCGGCCGACGTGGGCGCGCAGGACGTCCACCTGCACGCCAAGGACGACGCGGGCGCCGACACCCTGGAGGCGCCCCGCGTCGCCGAGACCCTCGCCGCCGTCCGCGCCGCCACCCCGTCGATCGCCGTCGGGGTGACCACCGGCGCCTGGGCCGCGCCCGACCCGGTCGAGCGCGCCGCCCTCGTGCGCTCCTGGACCGTCCTGCCCGACCACGCCTCGGTGAACTTCCACGAGGAGGGCGCCGAGCTGGTCGCCGAAGCGCTGTTCGAACGCGGCGTCGCGATCGAGGCGGGGATCTTCTCCGGCACCGACGCGGCAGCGCGGTTCCTGAGCTGGCCGCACGCCCACCACGTGCTGCGGATCCTCGCGGAGGTCACCGACACCGACCCGGAGACGGCGACCGATACCGCCAAGGCGCTGCTGCACGACCTCGGCACCCGCCTGTCGCGCCCGATCCTGCTGCACGGCGAGGACGGCGGCGCGTGGCCGGTGCTGCGGCTCGCCGTCAGGCTGAACCTCGACGTCCGCATCGGGCTGGAGGACACCCTGGAACTCCCCGACGGCTCCCCCGCCGCCGACAACGCGGTCCTCGTCCAGACGGCCCGCGCCCTCCTCACGCCCTAGACGGGCGTCAGGAGCGGGGGTTGTGGCCGGCGGCGTCCAGGCGCGCCCAGGCCGCCTCCCACAGCTCGTCGCGGTGCCGGTCGCAGCGCCGCCGGACGAGGGCGTAGGCGATCAGGACCGGGAGCGAGCAGCCGAGCACGGTGGCGCCGGCCGCGTACACGGCGTCGGTGACGGTGCGGCTGTGCGGGCGGGGCCGGACGCTCGGTTCGCTCTGCCCGTCCACCCAGATCGTGCGGTGCGCGCCGACCTTGGCGTTCTTCCAGGCCGGCAGCGACCCGGCGTGGGGCCGGCCGTCCGCGCCGGGCCATCTGGCCTGGACGGTCTCGTGGATGTAGCGGTCGCCGGAGGAGCCCAGGCCGCCGGTCGAGGTGACCGTGGCGACGACCTGGCGGCGGTCGGCCCGCTCCGCGTTCTCCGCGCGCGTCCCCGCCGAGTAGGACCAGGACGCGGTCCAGGCGGCGAGCGGCGAGGCGGTGCCGAGCAGCAGCAGGAGGAGGCCGAGGGCGATCCGCCGCTGGACGCGGTCCACCTGGCGGCGCAGCTCGCTGCGCTGCAGGCCGAGGCGCCGGCGCAGCCTGGTGAGCGGCGTGCCTCCTCGGCCGATGCCGGACCTGCGCATCTGCGTTCACCTCCCCGGGGTGTGCCCTCCCGGCAAGAGGCCTTTAGCCATCTTTTCCCAGGATATTCCCGAGCTCGTTGATCGGCACGTCGCCGGTGGCCGAATCATCTCCGGTTTCCGGGCCGATATTCCGGGCCGATGACCGAATCCGGCCGTCGGACGGGCCCTGCGAGCCCCCGCGAGCCCCGGCGGCCAGGGCGAGCAGCGCCCCCAGCAGGCACATCCCGGCGGTGATCCAGAAGATCTCCCGGTATTCGGTCCGCAGCGCGTCTTGAAGGGCCGCGTCGTAGATCTTCATCTGCTCCGCGAACTCGGCCTTCGACATCAGGAAAGGCAGCGGCGGCTTCAGATCTGCCGTGAGGGCGTGGAACCGGTGGAACCCCCACGCGGTGAGCGCGGAGATGCCGAGCAGCATCCCCATCATCCGCGCGACGACCACGGCCGCGGACGCGACGCCGTGCCGCGCGGCCGGGACGAACGCCAGCACCGCCGACGACACCGGCGCGATCACCAGGCCGAGCCCGAGCCCCGTGACGACGAGGTCGACGTCCATCCTCGGCAGCGGCCCGTACGACGCGTTCGCCAGGTCGGCGGGCCAGCCGGCGATCAGCAGGTAGCCGCCGGCGGAGACCGCCATCCCCGCGGCCATCGGCCACCGCTCCCCCACTCGCCGCGCCACCAGGCCGCCGGCCACCGCCGCGACGGGCAGCGCCACGAGGAACCGCGTCAGCAGCAGCGCGCCGTCCGTCGCGTCCTTGTGCAGGACGGTCTGCGCGACCAGCACGACGTCCACGAGCGTCACCATCAGCGCCGCGCCCGACAGCAGGCTCACGCCGAGCGTCGCCAGCAGCGGCCCCCGCCGCACGCCCGACAGGTCGAGCAGCCGCGTCCTGGACCTGACCTCCCACAGCACGAACAGCACGAGGACGACGGCGCCCGCGCCCAGCGCCGGAAGACCCCACGGCGGCAGGGCCGTCTCCTGCGGCTCGGGGTTGTAGACGGCGGCGACCAGCAGGCCGAGCCCGAGGGCCAGCAGCAGACCGCCCACGACGTCCACGCCGGGCCGCGCTTCCCGTGGGGGGACGTCCCCCCGCTTCGCGTCGCTCAGCCCCGTCCTCTGTGGAGGGTCGTCCCCCCGCACCCCCCGGCTCGCTTCGCTCAGCCCCGTCCTCTGTGGGGGGGCGACCCCCCACACCCCCCGGTTCGCTTCGCTCATCTCTGGGCCGGCCCCCCGCCCGCCCGGCACCGCGACCTGCACGGCCGCCATCGCCACCGCCACCAGCGGCAGGTTGATCCAGAAGATCGCCCGCCAGTCGAGCGCCGCCGCGATCCCCGCACCGTACAGCGGACCCAGCACGCTCCCGAGTTCCTGCGCCGCCCCCACCGCGCCGAGCACGACGGGCCGCTGCCGCTCCTCCCAGAGGTCGCCGGCCAGCGCCATCGTCACCGGCAGCAGCGCGCCGCCCGCGACGCCCTGCACGACCCGGCCCGCCGTCAGCACCGGGACGCCGTGCGCCAGCGCCGTGACCACCGACCCGATCGCGAAGAACAGCAGGCACACCTGGAGCACGGGCCGCCGGCCGAACCGGTCCGACAGCTGCCCGAGCAGCGGCATCGCCGCCACGTACCCCAGCAGGAACCCCGTCAGGACCGGGGTCACCCGCTCCAGCCGGTTCACCGGGATCCCGAGGTCCTTGACCACCGGCAGCAGGATCGTCGTGACGACGTAGGCGTCCAGCGCGGCCAGCAGCACCACCGCGCCGCCGGCGCCGATCGCGACCCGGCGACGCCCGCTCACCGCGGCGCGCTGATCTTGTACGGGGCGTCGAACTCGGTGAACTTGATCGTCACCGCGCCCGCGTCCTTCGGGAACGCCCCCCGCACCTTCAGCAGCCGGTGGTCGGCCTTGCTCACCCAGACCTGGCCGTCCATGTCCTCGCCGATGCCGGGGATCAGACCAGCGACCTGGTCCTTGGGCAGCTTCGCGGCCACCCGGTAGGCCTCCTTGCCGTCCACCTTCTCCACCGCCTCCGGCGACGGCTCCCGCGCCGACGTCAGCAGTTTCGCGATCCCCCGCTGCGGGTCCAGCACCGCCGACGGGTCGTACACGCTCGCCGCCAGACCCTTGGGCAGCTTGCGCCAGCCGCCCGTCCCGGCGTCCAGGTAGATGCTGTCCCCGACCGCGACGACCTTCATCTCGACCTTCTGGCCCTGCTGCTCCACCGCCAGCGCCCCCTCGGCGTCCCCGCTGCGGAGCAGCTTCATGTCGCCGCCCTTCACCATGACCGGGATCTTGCCCTCCGACTCCAGGGTGAACGCGACGCTCTTCAGGCCCCCCATGGCCTGCGCGGCCTGCCGGAGCGTCTGGGCGGCGTCGAAGTCGGCCTTCTTCGCGGGCCCACCGGACCCGCCGTCGCAGGCCCCGGCGAACACCAGCGCGAGCAGGACGGGCACGAGAGCGAGGATGCGTCTGGACATACGCGGGACCCTACCGACGGGTACCGCAGCCCGTCACTCGGTACCAGGTATGACATCCCACCCCCTGAGGTAGGACATCGCGGTTCCGGGCATCGCGATCGCGGGACATCGGGGTTCTCGGTGGCCCTGGTGAAACGCCCGCCGCTAGGATTGCTCCCGGCGACGCCCCGGTCGGGCCGGGACTGCGCCTGGGGCGGTAGCTCAGCTGGTCAGAGCAGGAGACTCATAATCTCCCGGTCGCGGGTTCGAGTCCCGCCCGCCCTACGCACGGCGCCGCGCCGTTCTCGGAGCGGCGCGGGCCCTTCGCCGCCTAGGCGGGCCAGTTCGGGCGGCGCTTCTCCAGGAACGCCGCCATTCCCTCCTGTGCCTCCGGCGTCTGGCTGGACGCGGCCATCACCTCGATCGCGTAGGCGTAGGCGTCCTGCTCGGGGCGGTCGAACTGGGCGTACATCGCCTGTTTGCCGAGGGCCTTGCTGCTGGGGCTGCCCTGGGTCGCGCGCTCCAGGAGGTCGCGGACGGCCTTGTCCAGCTCGTCGGCGGGGACCGCGTAGTTGATCAGTCCCCACTCGGCGGCCGTGGGCGCGTCGACGACCTCGCCGGTGAGGGCCATCTCGGCGGCGCGCTTGCGGCCGACGTTGCGGGAGATCGCCACCAGGGGCGTGTGGCAGAACCAGCCGCCCTTGCCGCCGGGCGCGGCGAACCCCGCGCCCTCCGCGGCGACGGCCAGGTCGCAGCTCGCCACGAGCTGGCAGCCGGCGGCGGTCGCGAGGCCGTGGACGCGGGCCACCACCACCTGCGGAACCGACTGGATCGTCCGCATCAGCTCGGTGCAGACCCGCAGCAGCTCGCGGACGTCGGCGTGCGACGCCCCGGACATGTCGGCGAAGTCGTGACCCGCGGAGAAGACCGGGCCGTTCGCGGCGAGGACCACGCCGAGGGCGTCGGTCCGCCCGGCCTCGCGGAACGCCTCGGTGAGCCGGAGGAGGAAGTCGCGGGAGAGCGCGTTGCGGCGGCGCGGCCGGTTCATCGTGATCGTGGTGAAGGGGCCGTCGCGGTGCAGCAGGACGTCGTCGTCTTCGCTCATGTTCCCGACGTTACGTCAGACCCTCGTCGTACGGTGGTCGGGCGTCCACGAGCCGAGGGGGCATGGCCTTGAAACTTCTCACCGCCACCAACTCCAGCCAGGGATTCCGCGGCAACGACTTCGACTGGTGCGTCGAAGGCGAGCTGGTCCACATCGGGACGGTGTGCGCCCGCGACCGCGACGACCCCGACGGCGGCTGCGGATGCGGGCGCTCCTTCGCCGGGCTCAACTCCCATCGCGCCACGACCACGGCGATGGTCCGCGACGTCGCGGGCTTCACCGACGCCGACTACGTCCTGGCCATCCGCTCCAGCCTCGAACAGCAGGGCTGCGACCCCTCCTTCGCCGAGCACGAGGCGGCGCTGCTGCGCTGCCTCGTGCGCGACTGGCCGGTGGGGGTGGTCGTCGAGCGGCGGCTGGATGAGATCGTGGTACGGCAGGTCGTCCAACCCTAGGTTCGGAGGTGCGCGATGCTCGTCGCGTTCTCGGTCACCCCGCTCGGCGCGGGCGAGGAGGTCGGCGAACTCGTCGCCGAGGCGGTGCGGGTGGTGCGGGCGAGCGGCCTGCCCAACCGGACCGACGCCATGTTCACCACGATCGAGGGCGAGTGGGACGAGGTGATGGCGGTGGTGAAGGCCGCCACCGACGCGGTCGCGGCGCGGGCGCCGCGAGTGAGCCTCGTCGTGAAGGCCGACATCCGTCCCGGCGTGACCGGCGCCCTCGACGCCAAGGTGGAGTCGGTGGAGCGCCACCTCAGGTGAAGCAGGCCCGCACGCCCTTCTCGCCGCCGCGCGAGAAGGCGCGCAGCCGCTGGACGGCGGAGCCGTGGTCGCCGGGCCTGGTCCAGGGCGCCCGGTCGCCGATGACCTTGAAGGCGTCCACCAGCTCCTGCTCGTCGCCGTCCTCGAACCGCAGCGTGCCGTCGTCGGACGAGCCGTAGAGGGCGGCGCCCGCCAGGCAGTCGGCCTGCAGTTCGGCGGCGGGCGACACCAGGCCGCGCCGGAGCCGGTTCTGCACCGCGTGGCCCCACTCGTGCGAGATCACCAGGTAGACCCACGCGTCGCCGCGCGCGTACCCCGACCGCATCAGGTGGGCGTCCCAGGCGACGAAGTCCCCGGTCGGGCAGTACGCCGCGTTGTCGGGTTCGAACCGCTCGCCGCCGCACACCGGCGCTGAGGAGGGGTCACGCCCGTCGTAGAGGCCGACGACGCGCGGTGAGCTGTACTCCCCCGTGAACAGGCGGTCCCAGTGGCGCCGCCAGAAGTCGTCGGTGAGCGTCTCGGCGGTCCGGACGTCCTCCCGGAACTCGCGCTCGTCGAACGCGGCCTGCCGGGGAGCGGGCGCGCGGGACGCGACCGGGGTGCCCTGCGCCGCGGGACGGGCGCCGGGGCCCGTGGCGGCCGGGCCGTACTCGCAGGCACCCGTGAGCGCGGCCGCCAGGGCGAGCGCGGCGGCGAGCCGCCGCGAACGGTTCCATGCCGTCTGCCTCATGACGGGTCATACGCACCCGGACCCCCAGAAGGACGAACGCCCGCCCGAATCGGGCCGCACTGTGCTCCCCGCACAACCCGAACGACGTTCGATTGGACCCCCGCCCCGTCTTGCCCGCGGCCCGTGGACGCAGGTCGGGGCCCCGTGCTGGGGTGCCGGTCACACGAACTTCTGGAGGGGCGCATGGCGAACGGGACCCTCGCGGTCCGTGGGCTGTCGGTGAGCTACGGGCGGGCGGTGCGGGCCCTGCGCGAGGTCACGCTGGACGTCCCGGCGGGATCGGTCACGGCCGTCCTCGGCGCGAACGGGGCCGGCAAGACGACCCTGCTCCGCGCGATCTCGGGCACGCTGCCGTTCCACCGCGGCGCGGTCGACGCGGGCACGGTGCGGCTCGGCAAGCGGTCCCTGATCGGCCTGCACCCGGCCACCGTCGTGGCGGCCGGGGTGGTGCAGGTCCCGGAGGGCCGACGGGTGTTCGGCCGGCTCAGCGTCGAGGAGAACCTGCGGGCGGGCGCGCTCGGCGCGCCGAGCAGGTCGGACGCGGCGAAGGCCCGCGCGCGGGTGCTCACGCTGTTCCCGCTGCTGGCGGAGCGGGCGCGCCAGCGCGCCGGGCTGCTGTCGGGCGGCGAGCAGCAGATGCTCGCGATCGGGCGGGCGCTCATGGCGTGCCCGGCCGTCCTGCTGCTGGACGAGCCGACGCTCGGGCTCGCGCCGCTCATGGCCGAGCGCATCGCCGAGACCGTCCGGGAGATCAACCTGCAGGGCACGGCGATCCTGCTGATCGAGCAGAACGCGGCGCTGGCGCTGGAGCTGTCGTCGTCCGCGCACGTGCTGGAGGTCGGCGCGGTGACGCTGCACGGCCCGTCGGCGGAGCTGGCCGCGAGCGACGAGGTCAGGCGCCGCTACCTCGGCGTCGGCGGCGAGGACGCCGAGGCCCCCGGGACCGGGGACGGGCCCTCGCTGGAGCGGTGGTCCGCCGGATGAGCGGGACGGAGGAGGGCGAGCTGCGCGTCACCGGGCTCACGGTGCGGTTCGCGGGGCTGACGGCGCTGGACGGGGTGGACTTCACCGTCGCGCCCGGCAGCGTCCACGCGGTCATCGGGCCGAACGGCGCGGGCAAGTCGACGTGCTTCAACGTGCTGTCCGGCGTCTACCGGGCGAGCGAGGGCAGCGTGCGGTTCGGCGGGGCGGAGCTCACCGCGCTGCCGCCGCACCGGATCGCGGCCCTCGGCGTCGCCCGGACGTTCCAGAACATCGCGCTGTCGCGGCACCTGTCCGTCGAGGACAACCTCATGCTCGGGCGGCACCGCCTCACCCGGGCCGGGTTCGCCTCGGCGGGGCTGCGGATGCCGTGGGCGCGCGGGGAGGACGCGCGGCACCGGGCCCGGGTCCGCGACATCGCCGCGTTCGTCGGCGTCGGCGAGCATCTGGCCGCGCCCGTCGGGCCGCTGCCCTACGGCGTGCGCAAGCGGGTCGAACTGGCACGGGCGCTCGCGATGGAGCCCCGGCTGCTGCTCCTGGACGAGCCGGTGGCCGGGATGAACGGCGCGGAGCGGCGGCGGATGGCCGAGGTCATCGCCCGCGCCCGCGCCGACCTCGGCCTCTCGGTCCTGCTGGTCGAGCACGACATGGGGATGGTGATGCGGCTGGCCGACGAGGTCACCGTCCTGGACTTCGGCAGGCGCATCGCGGGCGGCGCGCCCGCGGCGGTGCAGCGCGACCCGGCCGTGGTCCGCGCCTATCTCGGTGCCGCGCACGCGCCCGCGGACGCCCCCGAATCGGAGGGAAATCCTTGAGCACGTTCATCGAGCTGGTGGTCAACGGGGTCTCGGCGGGGTCGGTGTACGCGCTGATCGCCCTCGGCTTCGTGGTCATCTTCAAGGCCACCGAGGTGGTCAACTTCGCGCACACCTCGCTGCTGCTGGCGGGCGGCTACGTGACGGCCGTGCTGCACGACGACATCGGGTTCCTGCCGGCGCTCGGCGCGGGGGTCGCCGCCGCGGCCGCCGCGGGCGCGCTGGTGGAGCTGCTGGTGCTGCGGCGCGCCCGGGTGGAGGACCACTCCGTGCTGGCGATCGTCACGATCGGGGTCGACATCGTGCTGACCACGGCGCTGACCCGGGAGATCGGCACGCGGGTCCTGCCGCTCGGCGACCCGTGGGGGGACGGGATCGTCGAGGTGGCGGGCGTCGGCGTCGCGCAGACGCGCATCGCCGCGTTCGTGACCGCAGCCGTCCTGATCACCGCGTTCCTGCTGGCGTTCCGCCTCACCCCGTGGGGCGTGGCTATGCGGGCGGCGGCCGAGGACGGCGAGACGGCAGCGCTCATGGGCGTCCGGCTGAGCCGGGTGTCGCTCGCCGCGTGGGCGATCGCTGGGGCGCTCGCGGCGGTGGCGGCGCTGTTCCTGACCGTGTTCCCCACCCCCGGCCTGGACCGCGCCACCTCGTTCGCCGCGATGAAGGCGTTCCCGGCCGCGATCCTCGGCGGCCTGGACTCCACGACGGGCGCGCTCGTCGGCGGCCTCGCCGTCGGGCTCACCGAGTCGCTGGTGACCGGGTACCAGGGCCAGCTGTCGTTCCTCGGGCGCGGCATCGGCGACGTGGCGCCGTTCCTGGTGATGCTCGCGGTGCTGCTCGTCCGTCCCGCCGGGCTGTTCGGGACGAGGGAGCTGTCGCGTGTCTGACCCCCGGATCCGGCTCGCGTCCGCCGCCGCGGGCATCCTCGTCCTGCTGGCCATGCCCTTCTACCTCGACGCGTTCTGGCTCCAGACGGGCCTGTTCGCGATGGCGGCGGCGATCGGCGCCATCGGCCTGAACCTGCTGACCGGCGCCACCGGGCAGCTGTCGATGGGGCACGCCTTCTTCCTCGCGGTCGGCGCGTACGGGTACGTCTACCTGGCGTCCGGCTCCGGGCCGCGGCTCGCGGGGCTCGGGCTGCCGACGCCGCTGGCGTTCCTCGGCGCGATCCTGCTCGCGGGCGTCGCGGGCGGGCTGTTCAGCCCCATCGCCGGGCGGCTGCGCGGCACCTACCTCGGCATCGCGTCCCTCGCGCTGATCTTCATCGGGCAGCACCTGCTGTTCAACGCCGGGAGCGTCACCGGCGGGTTCAACGGGCGGGACGTCCCGCCGCTGGAGATCGCCGGGTTCCGCTTCGACGACGCCCCCGGGCTGGTGGTGTTCGCGGTCCCGCTCGGCGCGCTGGAGCGGCTGTGGTTCCTCGCCGTCGCACTGCTCGTCCCGGCCGTGTGGATCGCGCGCGGCATCCTGCGCGGGCGGCCCGGGCGGGCCCTCAACACCATCCGCGACCACGAGGTCGCGGCGGCGGTGATGGGCGTCCCGGTGGCGCGCTACCGGGCAGGGGTGTTCGTGCTGTCGTCGATGTACGCGGGGGCGGCCGGGGCGCTGCTCGCGCTGGCGTTCCGGCGGACCGTCCCCGACTACTTCGGCATGTTCCTGTCCCTGGACTACCTCGCCATGATCGTCATCGGCGGGCTCGGCACCGCGGCCGGCGCCGTCGCGGGCGCGGTGTTCGTCTCCGTACTGCCCCAGCTCCTCACCCGCTTCGGCGACGATCTGCCGCTCGTCGCCGCGCCCGGCTCGGGCGCTGTCTCCCCCGCCGAGGCCGCCCGGATCCTCTACGGCGCCGCCGTCGTCGCCGTCGTGCTGTTCCTGCCCGGCGGCCTGACCGGGACGTGGACGCGGCTGCGCACCGCCGCGTCCCGGCGCCGGGCCTCCCGTCCCCTCACCCGATTCGAGCAAGAGGAGCAAGCAATATGAAGCGCATCCGCAGGCCGGGCCCGGCACGTCTCGCCGCGGTCGCGGCGCTGGCCGCGGCGCTGCCGCTCGGCATGGCGTCGGGCTGCAGCGGCAAGGCGTCCGGCGGGTCCGGCGGCACCGGGCCGGAAGGCGTCAGGACCGGGCCCGGCGTCAGCGACGGCACGATCCGCGTCGGCGTCGAGACCGACCTGACCGGGGTGTACGCGCCGCTCGGCAAGAGCCTCACCCAGGCGCAGCAGTTGTACTTCGAGCAGCTGAACGCCCAGGGCGGCGTCTGCGGGCGCAAGGTCGAGCTGGTCGTCCGCGACCACGGCTACGACGTGCAGAAGGCCGTCGCCGCGTACAGCGAGATGCAGTCGAGCGTCATCGGCATCGCCCAGTTCGTCGGCTCGCCGATGGTGACGGCGCTCAAGGGGCGCATCACGTCCGACAAGATGTTCGTCATCCCGAACGCCTGGTCGACGACGCTGCTGGGCAGCCGGTACATCCAGGTCACCGGCACCACCTACGACATCGACATGATCAACGCCCTGGACTTCCTCACCCGGGAGAAGGGCCTCGCCAGGGGCGACAAGGTCGGGCACGTGTACTTCGAGGGCGACTACGGCGAGAGCGCGCTCGCCGGTGCGAAGTACGCCGCGGGCGAGCTCGGCCTCACGCTCGTCGAGCAGAAGATCAAGGCGACCGACAACGACATGTCCGCCCAGGCCGCGGCGCTGAAGAGCGCGGGCGTCAAGGCGATCCTGATGAGCGCCGGGCCGCGGCAGTCGGCGTCGCTGGCGGGCCTCGCCCGCGCCAAGGGCATGACGGCGCCGATCGTGGCGAGCAACTCCGGGTTCTCGCCGCAGCTGCTGCAGACCGCGGCGGCGCCCGCGCTGCTCAAGGACTTCTATCTCGCCAGCGCCGGGGCGCCCGTCTCGTCCGGCCTGGCGCCGATCAAGAAGCTGGCGGACGACTACGGGAAGAAGTACCCGGGGCAGCCGCGCGACAGCGCCGTCGTCAACGGCTACACGGGCGCGGTCATCTTCGCGGACGCGCTGAAGAAGGCGTGCGCGGCCAAGGACCTCACCCGCGAGGGCCTGATCAGCGCGCACCGCTCCACCACCGCCCACGACGGCGGCTACGGCACGCCGATGGACTTCTCGAAGGTGGACGAGCCCGGCACGCGCAGGACCTACATCCTGCGGACGGACGCCAAGGCGCTCGGCGGCCTGGTCGTCGAGCGGGAGCCCGCGGAGTCGGAGGCGGCCAGGACCTACAAGGTCCCCGCCGGCGCCTGACCCGGGGCCGCGGTCAGCCTTCGGAGACCAGGCGCGCCGCGACCCGGTCGAGGACCGCCAGATCCTCGGCCGGGAGGTCGTAGAGCGACGGCGGCGGGGTGTCGAGGATCCGCTCGGCCTCCGCCGCCGCGGCCCGCCCCGCCGCCGTCGCCGTCACGATCTTGGAGCGGCGGTCGGCGGGGTTCTCGGTCCGCTCGACCAGGCCCCGCCCGACAAGGTCGTCCACCACGAGGGTGACGTAGGGGCGGTCGGTGAGCAGCCGCTCGGCGAGGTCGCGCAAGGACAGCGGGGCGGTCGCCACGGCGATGTGGCGCAGCGCCTTGACCCGGAAGAAGCTCATGCCGAGCGCGTCGGTGACCTCGCGGCGCCGGTCGCCGCGCTCGTGCAGCAGGACCCGCAGGTTGTGCCACGCGCGCGCGGCGGTGTCGGCGTGCTGGACGGCGGGCTCGGTCATCGCGCACTCGCTCCCGTCACATCGCGTGCGTCCGGCGCCGGCTCGTCGCCGCCGAACAGGCCGGCCGTGCGCGCCGCGCTGCGGGCGGCCCGCCGGCCCGTGGTGGCCGTGCCCAGCACCAGGACGGCGGCGGCGCATCCGGCGAGGATCCAGTATGCCGGTCGGGCGGCCGACACGAAGGCGGACGCGGCGGGGTGCTCCGCGGCCGTCCCGGCGGCCAGCACGGCGCCGATCACCGCGACGCCGAGCGCCTGCCCGATCTGGCGGCTGGTGGAGGCGACCGCCGCGGCGACGCCCGCCTGGGCGCGCGGCATCCCCGCCACGGCGGTGTTGGTGATCGGCGAGTTCACCATGCCGAACCCGATGCCGAACAGCACGTACGCGGCGAACAGCGTGAGGTCGTTCGTCTCGGCGTCGAACGCGGCGAACAGCAGCCCGCTGGCGAGCATCGCCGCCCCCGCGATCTGGAGCGGGAGCCGGGGGCCCCGGCCGCCGACGAGCCGTCCCGACAGCGGGGCGGTCACGGCGGTCATCGCCGCCATCGGCAGCAGGAACAGCCCCGCGTGCAGCGCCGACAGCCCGCGCACGTTCTGCAGGTAGAGGGTGTTGAGGAAGAGGAAGCCGCCGAGCGCGGCGAACGCGCTGACGGCGACGACGGTCGCGCCGGAGAACGGGACGCTGCGGAAGAAGCGCAGGTCGATCAGCGGTTCGGGGGCGCGCAGGGCGTGCACGACGAACCCGGCGAGGGACGCGGCCGCGACGAGCGCGGCGCCGTAGACGGCCGGGTCGGCCAGGCCGCGGCCGGGCGCCTCGATGATCGCGAAGGTCAGCGTCCCGAGCAGCAGGATCATGAACGCCTGGCCGAGCGGGTCGGGGCGGCGCGGGCGCGGGGCGCGCGACTCGGGGACGAACAGCGCGGTCAGCGCGAGCGCGGCCAGCCCGATCGGCACGTTCAGCCAGAAGATCGACCGCCAGCCGACCGAGTCGACCAGCAGCCCGCCGACCAGCGGCCCCATCGCCATGCTGAGCCCGACGACGGCGCCCCAGACGCCGATGGCGCGGGCCCGCTCGCGCGGCTCGGTGAACACGTTCGTGATGATCGACATCGCGACGGGGTTGAGCATGGACCCGCCGACCGCCTGCACGACGCGGGCGGCGACGAGCAGGCCGAGGGACGGCGCGAGGCTGCACAGCACCGACCCGACGGAGAACAGGGCGAGCCCCGTCTGGAACACGCGGCGCCGCCCGATCCGGTCGGCGGTGGAGCCGGACAGGAGCAGCAGGGACGCCAGGACGATCAGGTACGCGTCGATCGTCCACTGCAGGCCCGACAGCGAGCTGTGGAAGTCGCGCTGCAGCGAGGGGAGCGCGACGTTGAGGATCGTGTTGTCCAGGCTGACGATGAGCAGGCTCAGGCAGCAGATGGCCAGCACCGCCACCCGCCGCCGGGGACTGAGTTCGGGCACGCCGCCTCCAATCGTTATAGCCCTACAACCATTAGGAGGCTACAACGATTCCGGGCGTGCTCCGTCCTGCCCCGCCCGCCGCGGGGCGCCTCAGCGCGGCGCGGGGATGCGGGCGCGGGCCGCCGGGACGACCAGCGGGGTGCCGGTCTCCGGGCAGTCGATCACCCGGCACGGCAGCCGGAAGACGCGTTCCACCAGGTCGGCGGTGACGACGGCGGACGGGTCGCCCTCGGCCGCGATCCGGCCGTCCCGCATCGCGATCATGTGCGTGGCGTAGCGGGCGGCGTGATTGAGATCATGCAGGACGGCGACGACCGTCCGGCCCTCCTCGTGCAGCCGCGCGCACAGGTCGAGCACCTCGATCTGGTGCGCGATGTCGAGGTAGGTCGTCGGCTCGTCCAGCAGCAGCAGCGGCGTCTGCTGGGCGAGCACCATCGCGATCCAGACCCGCTGCCGTTGCCCGCCCGACAGCTCGTCCACGTGCCGGTCGGCGAGGTCCCCGACGCCGGTCGCGGCCATCGACTCGGCGACGACCCTTTCGTCCTCCCTGGACCACTGCCGCAGCAGGCTCTGGTGCGGGTACCGGCCGCGCGAGACGAGGTCGGCGACCGTGATGCCCTCCGGCGCGATGGACGACTGCGGCAGCAGCCCGAGCGTCCGCGCCAGTTTCTTGGCGGGCCAGTCGGCGATGGGACGGCCGTCCAGCACGACCGTCCCGGCGGTGGGCTTGAGGATCCGCGCCAGCGCGCGCAGCAGCGTCGACTTGCCGCACGCGTTCGGGCCCACGATCACCGTGAACGATCCCTCGGGGACCGCCACGTCGAGGTCCTCGGCGATGGTGCGCTTGTCGTAGGCCAGGGTGAGCCCCGTGCCGGCGAGCCGCGCGGTCGCGTCCTTCATCACATCCGTCCCGTCTTGCGTTCGGTCACGAGGAGCCAGACCAGGTATCCGCCGCCGAGCAGCCCGGTCACCACGCCGACCGGGAGCTGGTGGCCGGGGAAGCCGCGCTGCGCCGCCCAGTCGGCGGCCACCAGCAGCGCGGCGCCCATGCACGCCGCCGGAAGCAGGTTGGGGCCGGCGGTACGGGTGAGGCGGCGGGCGATCTGCGGCGCGGTCAGCGCGACGAACGAGACCGGCCCGGCCGCCGCCGAGGCGAGCGCGGTGAGCAGCACGGCCGCGGCCAGCAGCAGCACCCGGACCCGCTCGATGGGCACGCCGAGCCCGTGCGCCGCGTCGTCGCCCATCTCCAGCATCCGCAGCGCCCGGCCGCATCCGGCGAGGACGAGCGGGCCGAGCACGGCGAGCGCCGCGATGACGGGCGCGGCGTCCGCCCAGTCGCGGCCGTCCAGGCTGCCGGTCAGCCACAGCACGGCGCGGGCCGCGTCGGTGATCTGCGCCTGGGTGATCAGGTAGCCGTTGACGCCGGTGAGGATCGCGGCGACGCCGATGCCGGTGAGGATGAGCCGCTGCCCGTGCGCGCCGTGCCGTCCGGCCACCAGGTACACGACCAGGCCGGTGAGCAGGCCGCCGCCGGCGGCGCCGGCCGCGACCGCGACGCTGCCCGCGCCGGTCAGCACGATCACCGCGAGGACGCCGGTCGCGGCGCCCTGGCTGAAGCCGAGGATGTCGGGGCTGCCGAGCGGGTTGCGGACCAGCGACTGGAAGATCGCGCCCGCCAGCCCGAGCGCGGCGCCGACCGCGAGCGCGGCCGCCACGCGCGGCAGCCGGATCTCGTTCACGATGAGCGAGTCGGCGGGCGAACCCCGGCCCGCCAGCGTCCGCACGACGTCGGCGGGGCTCATCGGGAAGTCGCCGCTGCCGATGAGGAGCACGCCCGTCCCGAGCGCGGCGGCGAGGCAGAGCGCCGCGACGACGAGGGCGCGCGGCCGGAACCGGAACGACACGGCGGGCGTCCGGACGACGGCGAAATGCGGCCCCCTGCTCATGCGCGTGATCCTCCGTGCCGGCGGACGAAGTAGAGGAACACCGGCCCGCCCGCGACGACCATCACGACGCCGACCTGGAGCTCCGACGGGCGCACGATGACGCGTCCGAAGACGTCCGCCGCGAGCATCAGGGCGGGCGAGAGGACCGCGCAGTACGGGATGAGCCGGCGCAGGTCGGGGCCGGTCAGCGCGCGGACGAGGTGCGGCACCATCAGCCCGACGAAGATGATCGGCCCGCACGCCGCCGTCGCCGCGCCGCACAGCAGCGTGACGGTGACGATCGCGGCGATCCGGACCCGCCCGGGGTGGGCGCCGAGCGAGCGGGCCGCGTCCTCCCCCATCGCCATCGCGTTCAGCGGGCGCGCCAGCAGCAGCGCCGCCACCAGCCCGGCCAGGACGAACGGCGCGACGCGGACGACGGTGTAGCCCTGCGCGGAGGCGAGCGACCCGACCGTCCAGAAGCGCATCCGGTCGAGGGACGCGGTGTCGAGCAACTGCACGGCGTTCACGTAGGAGAAGAGCGCGGCGTTCAGCGCGGACCCGGCGAGGGCGAGGCGGGCCGGGGTGGCGGCGCGCCCGCCGCCGACCGCGTAGAGCAGCACCGCGACGGCGCCCGCGCCGGCGAACGCGAACCACACGAACCCGGTGAACGAGGTGACACCGAGGAAGGAGATGGCCGACACGACCGCGGCGGCGGCGCCCGCGTTGATGCCGAGGAGGCCGGGGTCGGCGAGCGGGTTGCGGGTGAGCGACTGCATGACCGCTCCGCCGAGGCCGAGCGCCGTCCCGGCGAGCAGCCCGAGCAGGGTGCGGGGCAGGCGCATCTCGCGGACGAGCGTGTACGCCGCCGAATCGGAGTGGAGGAGCCCGTCCCAGACCTGCCCGGGCGACAGCGGCTTCGCTCCGATCCCGAGGCTCAGCACGACGGTGGCGAGGAGGAGCAGCAGCGCGCCGGCGAGCCCGACGGCCGACCTGCCGCCCGGCGGACGCCGGTCGGCCGCGGGCGGCGTGACCGGCGGCGACTTCGTCGTCAACACGTGGCGGGCTCCGGGGGGGGGACGGCCGGGGACCACCGTGACGGTCCCCACTCTGGACAAGATCTTAGGTTAGGTTAACCTAAGCTCCCATCCGCCGACCATCCGGTCAGGCAACTTGATTTGGGAGAAAGCAGGACATGTCGAACATCGGGGCACAGCACCTCACCCGCCGCGGCCTGCTCGGCGCGGGCGGCGCCCTCGCCCTCGGGGCGCTCATCAGCGCGTGCGGAAGCGGCGGCGACGCGAGCGGCACGGCCTCGCCGGGCGGCGCCTGGACGTTCACCGACGACCGCGGCACCGAGGTCCGGCTGAAGGCGCGCCCGCAGCGGGTCGTCGGCTACGTCGGCACCGCCGCCGCCCTCTACGACTTCGGCGTGGACCGCCAGATCGTCGGCGTGTTCGGCCCGACCAAGCTCAAGGACGGCAAGCCCGACCCGCAGGCCGGGAACCTGCCGGTCGACCGCCTGGAGATCATCGGCAACGCCTACGGCGAGTTCAACATCGAGAAGTACGCCGCGCTTCGCCCCGACCTGCTCGTCGACAACATGTTCCTGCCGGGCGAGCTGTTCTACGTGCCGGCCGAGAGCAAGGACAAGATCTTCGCGCTGGCGGGCTCGGTCGCCATCTCCGCCGGCGCCGTCGCGCTGCCGAAGCCGATCGAGCGGACCGCCGCCCTCGCCGCCGCCCTCGGCGCCGACCTGAAGTCGGCGAAGGTCACCGCCGCCAAGGCGCGCTTCGACAAGGCCGTCGAGGCGCTGCGCGCGGCGATCAAGGCCAAGCCGGGCCTGAAGGTGCTGGCGGCGTCCGCGAGCCCCGACCTCTTCTACGCCTCCAGCCCGGCCAAGAACACCGACCTCATCTACTTCAAGGAGCTCGGCCTCGACCTGATCGAGCCGGACAAGCTGAGCAAGGAGGGCTACTTCGAGAATCTGAGCTGGGAGAACGCCGACAAGTACAAGGCCGACGTCATCATGCTCGACTCCCGCACGCAGGCGCTCCAGCCGAAGGACCTCGGCTCCAAGCCGTCCTGGAAGGACCTGCCCGCGGTGAAGGCGGGCCAGGTCATCGCGTGGCAGCCCGAGCCCCGCTTCTCCTACGAGGGCTGTGCGCCCATCCTCGAAGCGCTCGCCGCGTCCCTCCAGTCGGCGAAGAAGACGGGCTGAGGCCGCCATGGCGAAGACCCCGGCGCACCCGTACGCCTTCTTCGACCTGCACGTCCTGCGGTCCGAGCGGCTCGGCCCGTCCATGGTCCGCATCACCTTCGGCGGCGAGTCCGTGGACGGCTTCGTCACCGGCGGCCGCGACCAGCGGTTCAAGATCTTCCTGCCGCACCCGCACCAGGACGCCCCCGTCATGCCGCGCGGCAGCGGCGGCGACACGTGGTTCGCCGACTGGCGGGCGCTGGACCCGGCCGTGCGCGGCGTCATGCGGTCCTACACCGTCCGCGCCAAGCGCCCCGGCGAACTGGACGTCGACTTCGCGCTGCACATGGACGGCGCGTCCGGCCCGGCCGCCCGCTGGGCCGCGGCGGCGAGCGCGGGCGACCGCGTCGCCGTCCTCGGCCCGACCGGCCCCGACAACGGCGGCTACGACTTCCGGCCGCCGCCCGGCGCGCCGGTCGTGATCGCGGGCGACCTGACCGCGCTGCCCGCCATCGCCGGCAGTCTCGCCTGGCTGCCCGCCGGGACGTCCGCGCAGGTCTGGATCGACGTACCCGAGCCCGGCGACCGCCAGGACCTGCCGACCGCGGCAGAGGCGCGGATCGACTGGGTCTCCCCCGGCGGCCTGCTGGACGCCGTGCGCGCGGCGGCGATCCCGGACGGCGCGTACGCGTGGATCGCGGGCGAGTCCGCCGTGGTGAAGGCGCTGCGCCGGCACCTGGTGAACGAGCGCGGGCTGGACCGCCGCGCCGTCACCTTCACCGGCTACTGGCGGCGCGGCGCCACCGAGGAGGACCTGCTCGCCGAGGTCGTCGCCGGCGGCAGCCCCGCCACCGAGGAGTGAGCCGGGTCAGGGGCCGCGGCCGGTGTCGGTGTCGGTGTCGTCGAGGGTGAGGGCGGACCGGTCGAGGGCGCCGGCGCGGTAGGCGGCGGCGCCGATGGTCTGCGCGGCGACGGGCGCGGTGAGCAACTGGACGACCGCGACCAAGAGCAGCGGGGCGGCGGCCGCGACGGAGCGCGCCTGGGGCGCGGCGCCCGCGAGGACGAGCAGGAGCCCGATCGTCTGCGGCTTCGTCGCGGCGTGCAGCCGGGTGAGCAGGTCAGGGAACCGCAGCACGCCGAGCGCGCCCACCGCGCAGAACGCGGCGCCCGCGGGGAGCAGGACGGCGGTGACGACGTCGCCGGCGGTCACGAGCCGTCCTCCCGTCGCGCCGCGAGGCGGGCGGCGGTGACCGACCCGACGAACCCCAGCAGCACGACGGCCACCAGGATCGTCGACAGCGCGGGCTCGCCCCGGACGGCCGAGTGCACCGCGATCCCGCTGACCAGCAGGACCGCGAGGACGTCCACGGCCATGATCCGGTCGAAGGACGTCGGGCCGCGGACGAGCCGCGCGGCGGTCATCAGGATCGCCGCGCCGAGCAGGACCATGGTGACGGTGTAGACGGCGGTCATCCCTGTCCTTCCTCCGCTGTGTCCTCGGGTGTCACGAGGGCCCGCATCAGCCTGCGCTCCGTGCGCAGCACGCCGTCCCGCGCGGCGTCGGCCTCCCGGCGGTCGCGGACCGGCATGCCGTGGATGCGCAGGATCGACCGCTCCCAGTCGAGGTCGACGAGCAGGGTGCCGGGGCGCAGGGAGATGCTCGTCGTGACCACGAGCAGGACGAGCTCCGAGCGCGTCCGGGCGCTCACCTCGATGACGGCGCCCCGGACCCGGCGCGGGGCGCGCAGCGCGTGCCAGCCGATGACCACGCTCGACGCCAGCAGGTCCCACGCGAGCTCCGCGGCGGCCTCGGCGAGGCGCAGCGGCCGGATCCTGGTGACGAGCGGGACCGCGGGGAGCCTGCTCACCGCGTAGGCGATGACCACGGCGACGACGCCGCCCGCGACGATGAGGGCGTCGACCCGGCCCCACAGCACCACCCAGACCGCGAGGAGCCACGCCGCCATGCCCAGCCGGGCGCCGATCCTGCGAACCGTGGTCCTCACGGCGTCCTCCCGTCCAGCACGGCCCGCCGGTAGGCCGACGGCTCCACCAGGTCGGCCGCGGCGCGCGCGCTCCAGGACGACAGCGGCCCGGCGAACACGGCGATGAGGAGCCCGCCCGCGACCATCACGGCGGTCACGGCCTGCATGACCCGCACCCCGCCCCGCGTGTAGGGCTCGGAGGAGGGCGGCTCCCCCGCCTCGGCCGGGCGGGGCCGCCAGAACCCGAGCGCCCAGATCCGCGCCATCGCCATGAGCGTGAGGAGGCTCGCGAGCACCGCGACGCCCGTGACGGCGTACGCCAGCGGCCGTCCCGACCCGAGACCCGCCTGGAACAGGGCGAGCTTCGCGACGAACCCGGACGTCGGCGGCACGCCGCTCACGCTCATCGCGGGGATGAAGAACAGCACGGCGATGAGGGCCGACAGGCGCGCGAGGCCGCCGAGCCGGTGCAGCGACGTCTCCCCCGTGCGGGCCTGGATCAGGTCGCTGACCAGGAACAGCGTCGCCTGCACGACGATGTGGTGGACGAGGTAGAGGATCGCCCCGGTGAGCCCGGCGACGCTGAACAGCGCGAGCCCGAAGAGCATGTAGCCGATGTGGCCGACGAGGGTGAAGGAGAACACCCGGTGGATGTCGTCGTTCGCCAGCGCGCCGAGGGTGCCGACGACCATCGTCCCGGCGGCGAGGACGAGCATCACCCACGACCCGTGCTCGCGGGGGAACACCAGCGTCTCGACGCGGATGAGCGCGTAGACCGCGGCCTTGGTCAGCAGCGCGGCGAACACGGCGGTGACCTTGGTGAGGGCGGCGGGGTAGGCGTCGGGCAGCCACAGGTGCATCGGCACGATCGCGCCCTTGATCCCGAACACCACGAGGAACAGCAGCCCGAGCGCCGTCCGGGTGCCCGCCGGCAGGGCCGGGACGCGCTCGGACAGGTCGGCGAGGTTCACCGTCCCGGCCGCCGCGTAGGTCAGGCCGAGCGCGGTGAGGAACATGATCGAGGACGTGAGGCTGACGACCGTGTAGGTCATGCTCGCCCGGAGGCGCTCGGCCGTCGGCTGGAGGGTCATGAGCACGTAGCTCGACGCGAGCATCACCTCGAACGCGACGAACAGGTTGAACAGGTCACCGGCGAGGAACACGAGGCCGACCCCGGCCGTCAGCGCCAGGTACGCGGGATGGAAGACGCCCGGCTCGCTGCGCCGCTCCAGCGCGCCCGCGCCCTCCGCCACCGCGTGCAGCATGATCGCCAGCAGCACGGTGCTGGACACCACGAGCAGCAGCGCCGACAGCCGGTCGGCGACCAGCGTGATCCCGAACGGGGCCGCCCACCCCCCGACCCGCACTGCGACCACCCCCTCCCGTGCCACGGCGACCAGTACCGCCACGCAGGCCGCCACCGCCCCGGCCCCGACCAGCGGCGCGAGGACCCGCAGCCAGAACCGGCGGCGACGGCTGATCATCGCGAGGGCCGCGCCGAGCAGCGGCAGCGCGAACGGCAGCGGAAGCAGGACGTTCACTCGTCCTCCTCCAGCGGGTCGTGCCGCTCCGGCGGGGCGTCCCAGGACCCGCGGCGGCGCTCGGCGCAGATCCGGCGGTCCTCGACGTCGTCCTGCACCTCGTCCTCGCCGAGCAGCCGCCGGCTGCGGTAGGCCAGCGCCAGCAGGAACGCCGTGACCCCGAACGTGATCACGATGGCGGTGAGCGCCATGGCCTGCGGCAGCGGGTCGGCCATCGCCAGCCGCGACTCCCCGCCGAGCAGCGGCGGCGCCCCCGCGGCCCCGCCCGCCAGCAGCAGGACGAGGTTGGCGCCGTGCCCGAGCAGCATGAAGCCCACCACGACGCGGATCAGCGACCGCTGCATCAGCAGGTCGAACCCCGCCGCGAAGAGCACCGCGACGGTCAGCACGAGGACGAGCGCGGGCCCGGTCACACCGCCTCCTCCTCGTCCGGTTCGTCCTCCAGGCTCGCCCCGAGCGTGGTGAGGATCGTCAGGACCAGCCCGAGGACCACCAGATACACCCCGATGTCGAAGAACAGGCTGGTCGGGACGTGGACCTCGCCCAGGACGGGCGGCGACGCGTGCCAGACCTCCCCCTGGAGGAACTCCCCGTGCGGGAACCCGCCGGCCGTCCAGCCGGCCGCGCCCGTGGCGACCGCGAGCCCGAGGCCGCCGCCGATCAGGACACTCGGCCGCACCGGCAGCGCGGTCGCCAGCTCCCGCCGGCCGCCCGGCAGGTAGCGCAGCACGAACGCCATGCCCGCCACGAGCCCGCCCACGAACCCGCCCCCCGGGTGGCCGTGCCCCGCGACGAGCAGGTAGAGGGAGAACACCAGGATCGTCGGGCCGAGGAACCGCGCCGCGGCCTCCAGCACTACCGACGATCCGCCCAGCGGCGGGCGCCCCGGCGCCGCCAGCCAGCGGCTCCCCGCCTCCCCGGGCCCGCGCTCGCCGCCGGACGGGCTCGGCAGCCGCCGCCCGCTGGTCACCAGCCCGACCACGCCCATCGCCGCGACGCCCAGCATCGTGATCTCGCCGAGCGTGTCGAGCGCCCGCATCTCGACGAGGATCGCGTTCACGACGTTCTTGGCCCCCTCCTCGGCGGCGAGCCGCGCGTACCCGGCACCGACCGGACGGGAGTCGCGGCTCAGCGCCGCCACCACCAGGAACAGCGCGACGAACCCGCCCAGGCACACGCTGACCGTCCCGGCGACCGCCCTCGCCGGCCCCGTGCGGCGCCTCTCCGGGTACCGGACCGGCAGCCGCCGCAGCACCAGCACCAGCATGATCAGCGACAGCGTCTCCACGACGAAGAGCGTCAGCGCGAGATCGGGACCGCCCTGCACCACGAACAGCCCGCCGACCCCGTAGCCCGTCCCGGCGAGCAGCAGCGCGGCCGTCAGCCTGCGGCGGGCCCGCAGCGCCGCGAGCGCGCAGCCGATCACGACCACGGCGAGGACGACCTGCGCGGGGTCGTCCCACGCCCGCAGCCGGTCCACCGGGATCTCCGGGCCCGTCCCCCGGACCAGGGCCGCCACCAGCGCCGACCCGGGTACTACCAGCGCCATCGCCCCGATCACACCGAGGTAGACGGGCAGCGAACCGATCTGCACGCGCGTGGTGACCGCGTGCGCCCCGGCGAGGATCCCCTCGACCGTCCCGTCGTAGTCGCGCTGCGCGTCGAGGAGCCGCCACCGCGCCCGCCTGACGGGGAACGTCCGTCCGAACAGGACGAACACCACGGCGCCCACCACGAGCGCGACCACGGAGAGCCACAGCGCCGGCCCGAGGCCGTGCCAGAGGGCGAGCTTGTACTCACCGTCACTCGGCAGCGTGTCCGCATAGGGCCCGGCGAGCTTCTGCATCACCCCGGGAGCAACACCCAAGGCGAATCCGGCCACGGCGAGGACCACGACGGGCCCCACCAGACCCCAGTGCCCCCCGGGCGTGACCTCGGCCCGGCCGCCGAACGCACCGACCAGGAACCGCACGCCATAGGCCACGGTCAGCGCGGACCCCGCCACGACACCGGCGAGGACGGCCACATCCCAACCGCCATGGGCGAACGCCTCCATGGCCGCCTCTTTCGCCACGAACCCCAGGAACGGCGGCAGACCGATCATCGACGCCGTCGCCGCCGTCGCCGTGACCGCCAGGACCGGCAGCCGCCGCCAGGCTCCCGAGAGCCGATCGGCGCGGCGCGTCCCCGTCTCGTGCTCCACCGTCCCGACCGTCAGGAACAGCGGCGCCTTGAACAGCCCGTGGGCCAGCAGCAACGCGGTGCCGGCCAACGCCGCGGTCCGCGTCCCGTCGCCCAGCAGGACCATCAGCAGGCCGAGCTGGCTCACCGTCCCGTACGCGAGCAGCCGTTTCAGGTCATGCTGCCGCAGAGCGAGCACCCCGCCCGTCAACAGGCTCAGCAACCCGACCCCCACCACCAGCGGGCGCCACACGGCGGCGTCGCCGAACGCCGGCGCCAGCCGCGCCACCAGGTAGACACCGGCCTTCACCATGGCCGCGGCGTGCAGATAGGCACTGACCGGCGTGGGCGCCACCATCGCGGCGGGAAGCCACGCGTGCAGCGGCACCTGCGCAGACTTGGCGAACGCTCCGAGCAGCACCAGCACCACCCCGGCCGTCGCCGGCGAACCGCTCGGCGGATCGGCCGCCATCGCCGAGATCCGGTACGTCCCGGCGGTCTGCCCGAGCAGCACGAACCCGGCGAGCATGACCAGCCCGAACGCGGTCGTCGTCAGCAGCGCCTGCGCGGCCGCCCGCCTGTCCGCCGCCCGCTCCGGCCGCGTCGCGCCGATGAGCACGAACGAGCTGACCGTGGTCAGCTCCCAGAACACGTACAGGACGAGCAGGTTGTCGGCCAGCACCAGCCCCGTCATCGCCCCCGCGAACGCGACGAGCGTCCCGATCATCAGCCGTTCGGGACGCTCGAAGTACCAGCCCGCGTAGCACAGGACGACGGCGCCCACCCCGCCGATCAGCAGCAGCATCACGATGGACAGCGCGTCCAGCCGGAAGTCGAACACCAGCCCGAGCTCCGGCGCCCAGTCCAGCCGCGCCGTGAGCGCGGCCCGCCCGACCTGCGAGGCGGCCCACCCGGCCGTCACCGCCGGAAGGACCGCGGCGACGCACGCCATCACGCGCCGACGGCGCCCGAGCACCCAGGGCACCGCCACCGCGACGACGGCATAAGCGAGAACCAGCGCGAGCATGCCGCCCCAGCCCCCCTCCGCAAGGCACGTCGCCCCCCACCTACCCGATCATCACCCCCGAAACGACCACCCGCCCGCATGGAACCACCAAGATCCACCCGGCCCGGCGCGCCCCGGCTTCACCGACCTGCGGGCGAGTTCTGGCGGACGGTGGTGCGGACCTGGTCACGGAACCACTGGTGGCCCCGGTCGGAGGAGTGGCGCGGGTGCCAGGCCATGCCGATCTCGATGGGCGGGGTCGCGACGGGGATCGGGAAGGTGCGCAGTCCGAGGGCGGCGAGGGCCTCGGGGAGCCATCCGTCGAGGGTGAGGCAGACCAGGTCGCCGGTGCGGGCCATCAGCAGGGCGGCGGTATGGCTGGGTACGACGGCCGCGACCCGGCGGCGCAGCCCCTGCCGGGCGAGCGCGGCGTCGATGGGCCCGTGGCGCTTGCCCTGCCGGGAGATGCCGATGTGGTCGGCGGCGGCGAACCGGCGGGCGTCGACGGGGCCGTCGAACAGGGGGTGGTCGGCTCGGGCGACGGCGACCAGGGGGACCGAGGTCAGGGCCTCGGTGCGGGTCTCGGGGTCCAGATGGTCGAGGACGCCGAGTTCGAGGTCGACCGTGCCCTGGCGCAGGGCGGGCGTCCCCTCGATCGACTCCGGGAGGAAGACCAGTACGGCCCGGGGCGCCTGGGCGCGGACGCGTTCGGTCAGCGGCGCGGCCAGATTGGCCAGCAGGAGGTCGCTGACCTGGGCGGTGAACGTCCGGTCCAGGTCGGGAAGGCCGGGCCCGGGCACCGGGGCGAGGACGGCATCGGCGTGTTCGAGGAGCGAGCGGACCTCCTCCCGCAGGAGCACCGCGCGGGGAGTGGGGACCATCTGCTGCCCGGCGCGGACCAGGAGCGGGTCGCCGGTGGTGCGGCGCAGCCGTCCGAGGGCGCGGCTGACGGCGGCCGGAGAGGTGCCGAGGCGCTCGGCCGCACGGGTGACGCTGTTCTCCTGGAGGAGGGCGTCCAGGGTCGTCAGCAGGTTGAGGTCCATGGCACCCCTCATCGAATTGCGTTCGGCGAAACTATCCGTTGCCCATCTTTGCATTGTGCGACATGTCGGTGGTGGCCAAGACTCCAAGCGTCCGCACGATACGAACACTGGAGCGACCATGACGCAGTCCGTCCGCGCAGGCAGGGAAGGCGACCTGCTGGCGGTGGTGAGCCAGAGCAGCGCCACCGTCTCCTTCTTCGACGCCGCCGACGACACTCACATCGGCGACGTCGACGTCCTCGCCGAACCTCACGAGCTGTGCTTCGACGCCCGCCGGCGGCTCCTGTGGTGCGCCAGCACCTACCGCTCGGGCTACTACCACGCGAACTCCGGCAGGCGCAGCGAGCTCACCGCCATCGACCCCGACACGCGGCGGATCGTCGAGGTCGTCGACCTGTCGCCGGAACACGCGCCGCACGGCCTCGCCCTGGACGCCGAGCGCGGGCTCCTCTACGCGAGCGTCGAGGGATCCGACGAGAGGCCCGGCGGCGTGGTGGTCGTCGACACCGCCACACGGCGCCCGATCGGGCGGATCGACACCGAGGCCCCGGGCCCGCACTGGTTCGTCATCAGCCCGGACGGGACGACGGGATACGCCACCAACAAGGAGGCGCCGTTCGTCTCGGTCGTCGACCTGGAGAAGGGGACGCTCACCGCCAAGGTCGAAGTCCCCGGCAGCGAGGGACTGGCCGTGTCACCGGACGGGACGCGGGTGTTCGTCGCCGCGCCCTACGGATCGTTCGCCACGGGCGCCGAGCCGCCCTCCCCCGGCATCCGGGTCATCGACGCCAAGACCGCCGCGGTGACCGAGGTCCTTCCCGTCGAAAACGTCGTGTTCCCCGTCCACGTCACGTCGACCGGCAAGGTGCTGGCGGGGGAGCTGCGGATGGCCGCCGAACCCGGGAGCCCTCTGGGCAGCCACGCCCCCGGCCGGCTGACGGTGTTCTCCGCCGTCTCCGGCGACCGGCTCGGCCAGGCGGAGATCGGCCTGTTCCCGCTCACGATCACCTCCTCACCGGACGGCGCGCTCGGATACGTCGCCTGCGTCACGTCCTCGACGGTCGACATCATCGACCTGGAGTCGATGAAGCGGCTCAACCGGCTCGACATCGCCAAGCGGGGCGAGCCCGGCGCGCACGGCCTGGCCTACATCCCCCGCGCTCGCTGACCTGCGGGCTCAGGCCTTCGCCCTGAGACCGTCCAGCATCACGCGAGTGACGGCGTCGTCCTCCTGGGCGCCGGGACGGCAGACGGCGGTACTGAGGATCTCGACGGCCTCCACCGGGCTGATGTCATCGCGCATCGCGCCCTCCTCCTGCACCTCCCGCATGAGGTCCCGGAGGAGGCCGTCGACCTCGTCCTGCAAGGCGATCCTCTCCTCCGGCATCGAATCGCCATCCGCGACGGCCTTGATGAGAGCGAACGGCTGACCAGCACAGAAAGCGACGACCCGGGTCAGTACCTCCCAGCGCGGAAGCTCCTGCGCGCGAAGCCGCCGTATCTCCACTCCAAGGCACCGGAGCGAACCGGTCGCGATCTCCTCGACGAGAGCCCGCCGGTCCGGGAAATGCCGGTAAAGGGTGCCCACGCCGAGATCCGCCGCCCGCGCGATCTCCTCCATGCTGACGCCGGGCCCCCGCTCGACGAACAGCCCGAGAGCGCAGGAAACGATCCGCTCGCGGTTGCGCTTCGCGTCGGCCCGCATCGTCCACTCCCCACGGTTAACCGGAACAACAGATTCAGGTTATCCTGCACAACCAGAACCGGAAGATCCGATTCATCTTGGGAGCGACTCATGCGCATCGGACTGTTCACCATCGCCGGAACGGCCCCCTTGGACGACCTCGTGACACAGGTCCGCCAAGCCCGCGACGCCGGTCTCGACAGCGTCTTCTTCGGCCACGCGGGCTCCTGGGACGCCCCCATGACCGCCGCGGTCGCCGGCCGCGAGGTCCCCGGCATCGAGGTGGGCACGGCGATCGTCCCGACCTACCCGCGCCACCCCCTCGCCCTGGCGAGCCAGGCACTCACCGCGCAGGCCATGACGGGCGGCCGCTTCACCCTCGGCATCGGCCCGAGCCACCCCCAGGTCATCGAGGGATCGCACGGCATCGCCTACGACCGCCCTGGGCGACACGTCCGCGAGTACCTGTCGGCCCTGCGCCCTCTGCTGCGCGGCGAGGAAGTCGACTACCACGGCGAGACTTTGACCGCAGTGGGCAAGCTGGACGCCCCGGGCGCGACCCCGCCGCCGGTGCTGGTGTCAGCGCTGGGCCCGGCCATGCTGCGGATCGCGGGCGAACTGGCCGACGGCACCGTGACGACCTGGGTGGGCGCCGACGCGATCGCCGACCACATCGGCCCGTCCATCACCAAGGCCGCCGAGGCCGCAGGCCGCCCCGCACCCCGAGTGCTGGCAGGCGTCATAGCAGCTCTCACCAACGACCCGGACGCCGTCCGCCGCGACCTGGCGAACCAACTGGGCGCCGCGGCAGACTTCCCCGCCTACCGCGCGATCCTCGACCGCCAGGGCCTCTCCGGCGTCCACGAGACCGTCATAGCCGGAGACGAGAGAACGATCACCCGCGAACTGCGCCGCTTCGCCGACGCAGGCGCAACCGACCTACTCATCAGCCCCCGCAGCGACCCGGCGGAACTCCTCGCCCTGGCCGCCTCCCTGCGCTGAGAACGCCCCACCGAATCCGAGGTGGAATGGCGACGTGGGCTGGGTATCTCCGAGAAGGAAGGGAAAACTATCGGCACACCTGAACGTGCTTGAAATGCCGCAACCAGCGGCAGCGTGAACAGGATCGAAAGCCGCAACCGGGAGCCGGGGAGCGAAGCTCACCACCGGGGGGTTCCGGGGGGTCGCCCCCCGGCTGGCACGACGGGCCCCGGCGAAGGCGAGCAAAGCTCGACGAGCAGGGAACCCCGCCTCGCTCCCGCGATTGGACTCGAACCGGCCACACCGGCTAGAGACCACACGCCGCATCCCTCACACGCCGAGATGCCTGTCCCCCAGTCTCCAGGGGCGTCCAAGCTCGTCCACCCTGCTTGGCACTCACTTTGATACTCACCTTGGCATCTCCCAGCAGCGCGCGGCCATACGGCTCCGCCAGAACCCTGACCTCGCCAGCGCTTGCTGATCTCCACCCCAACGGGTAGAGCCTCACGGTTTTCCATCAAACTGGTCGCTCAGCCGCCACCAGACTCTATAGAATGCACACTCATACATCCACCTGGAACCAAGGAAACTGATGAAGTATAAATCCTTTAGATTTCGCAATTTTAAGGGGATTGAGAATCTAACTCTCCCCCTAAATGAGGGAGTGACCACTCTTATTGGCTTGAACGAGAGCGGAAAAACCACCATACTCGAGGCGATATTTGCCTTTTCGTATGGCGCAGAAGACTTGGAGGCCGTCAATCCAGGGATGTCCGCCCTGAGCAATCGCGAGGGCTGGATTCCGATCTCTCGTCGCGCCAACTACAATGAGAACATCTCGGTAACGGCTGTAATTGAGCTCGACGAGATAGACAAAAAAGAAACGCGAAAGTATGCGCAAGAGAAACACAACTTGACACTTACTGAACTCTCGACGACGATTGCCATTACAGAGCATTACGTCTACGAAGATTCTCTTTACAAGAAGAAAAAGGTGCTCTGGCGAATCAAGGTCGAAGGCACGCGAGGCAAGCAACGGAAAGCGCGTAGCTATGACGCCCAAAACGAGGAATGGCAGGGCATTGTAAAGTTCATCAAAACCAGGCTGCCAAAAATTCTTTACTTTCCAGATTTCCTGTTCGATCTCCCTGACAGGTTCGAGCTGGCGCCCACAAAAGCACCTAACCTCGGCTTCGGTGATCGATTCGGAAAGGTGAAGCAAGTCCACGAACCTATGGGCCCCTCAGGAGAGAGGACCCGGCGCGCTCGCAACAAATTCTATCGCGCAACTTTCGAAAACATCGTGCACCAGGCAGGGAACGGCGCCAACCTGGACACCCATGTAATTGCTCGACTAAGGTCGGGCAACCTCGCCGACCGGCGCAACCTCGGCGCGCTTCTTCATGACATGAGCCAGATGGTCACTGAGACCGTCTTCGGAGGTTGGAATCGGATATTTGGGCGAGCACCTGCCGCGCAGGAAATCCAGATCGATGCCAATATCGATGACGACGGCGTCCCTTTCCTCGAACTACGTATCAAGGGCCCCGATGGCTATTACGACCTGGCCGAACGCAGCCTCGGGTTCCGCTGGTTCTTTATGTTCCTGCTCATGACGTCTTTTCAAGGAAAATCCACTTCAAAAACCAAGCCGCTAATCTTGTTGGACGAGCCAGCATCCAACCTCCATTCCAGCGCTCAAGCCGAACTACTGAAAAGCTTCGAGAAGTTGATTGAAGGCTGCAGTTTGGTGTACTCGACCCACAGCCACCACCTGATTAACGTCAAATGGCTGGACAGTGCTTACGTGGTTCGGAACTCTATTCTAGACTCGGCTGATCTGGAAAAGTATCTCTCAGCTCGGGGAGGCTCGACCGTAATCACTGCAACTAGATATCGTGCCTTCGTGAGCCAAAACCCGGCCAAGACTTCTTACATTCAACCAGTGCTTGACCTGCTTCAGCATCAGCCATCTGTTTTGGAGCCAGTGCCTAATGTCGCTCTGGTCGAAGGAAAGTCGGACTTCTTTGCACTACGGTATGCAAATGAAGTACTCGGCATCGGGCCGGACGTCAAATTGGTTCCAGGAGGAGGCGCTGGCTCTCTGGAGCCTCTCATCAGACTATACATTGGCTGGGGAAAGAACTTTTTGATCTTGCTGGACGGCGATACGGAGGGAGAAAAGCAACGCCAACGCTACGAGCACGAGTTTGGCCCACTCGTTCGCGGGCGGATTGCAACTCTTCCTGAACTATGCAAAAATGGGCAAGTTAAAGAATTGGAGGACCTTTTTAGCGTCGACGACAAACGGGTGATCGTTGCACGTATTTTTCCCGATCTAGATCCGTCCCGCAGAATCTCGAAAAAAAATATTCAACGTTCTCTTGTCGAACTCTATGCACTCAAAGAGAGAGTGACTCTTTCGCCGGACACGATTGACCAGTTCGAAGAGCTACTTGACGAACTTCAGGGACGACTCACTCCGAACGAACCTTAGGCTTCCCCAAAAAGTGATAGGGGATCGCTACACCTACGCCGCGATTCTTAGTTGGCGAAGGAGATCAAGATACTCGACTACAGCGGGGTGATCCGCTGACTGGCCAACGAGAGTGTCCGCCAACTCCTGAGAAACCATGAGCAGGGACGGCAACGACTTACGGTCGCCCTCTAGCGCCCGACTGCCCATGGCAACTGCCTGCTCTATATCGCCCTCTCTAGCAGCAACGACGCCGAGCGTGACACGAGCCTCAGCATTGCGCATGGGGCTGCGCTCGGCGCCGTTAGCTTCGGTTCCTGCCCTAAGAACCTCAGACGCATATGCCTTCGCCAGACGATCCTCGGTTGCGAGGAGCCGATAGCAGTCCATGGTATAGAAGTCGAACTTGGCAGGGTCGACAACGAAATGGTGATCCAGGTTGTCTGGGTAAGGCAGCTCCTCCAGCAGCGCCCTGCCCTGGTCTAGTGCGATCTCAGTCTGTCGCCGATCGCCGAGTCGGGCCCACGCCTTTGCTCTTTGGCCTGCAAGTTGAACGGCAACACTGTGATTCGGTGCCACTGCCTCACCGGCTTCCGCAGCCGCGATCACTCCCCGATAGTCGCCCTTGGTCAGAGAGAACCATGCGCGCATTTCATGCGCCCACCCACTGATCTCGCTTGCCCCGGACTCCTCCCCCAGGGTCAGCGCGGCCCGTCGAGTTGCTTCGGAGTTCCGATCATTGGCGTCGTATTCGACGCATCCAACGAGAAGCGCGAGCATCCCGGAAAGCGCAAGGATCTCGCGATGCTGCGAGAGCGTTGTTCGACGGTCCAGCAGGCCGGTAATCCGGCGCAACCACTGACGCCCTTCCACAAGGAGGTTTTCGGGGGGCAGGTATGGATACTCCGAACACAAGCGATCGACCGTGACGCGTAGCCCGTCGAGGGTCGCATCGTCAACATTGCTTGTGCGCAGCCGAGTAACGATCTCCAACGTGTCCATGCCTGCGACGCTGAGCAGCTCAGCTTCCGAGTCGCGGCGCCCCGGCTCTGGCCCGAATATCGCTGCGGTGACGGTTCCGTATGTCTTGGCGACTAGAGGCCGATAGAAATCATCGGGTCGCGTCTCGCCTGCCTCCCACCGCCGGATGGTGCGAAGCATGCTCGCATCGGAGGGAAGTTCTTGCTTGGCGTGAGCCCGTAGCGCCGCCACGAACTTCGGTTGGGACCACCCGCGCGCCTCCCGCTCTGCGCGAATGCGGCGGGCCCAGTCCGGTCGATCGTCCATGTGGGATCTACCTCCTTACCGCCCAGTGTGCAGGGGAAACGGCCACTGGCACGAGGGGCTGACAGGGGGTTGTCAGCCCCCAAGCCAGCTATGCGCGCATGCGGGTCGTCGCGATTTTTGAAGCGTGAACAGCACAGCACCCGCCACCCAGCGCCGAACTGGCTCATCGCTCCTCACCCTTGTTGGGGAAGCGAGTCAGCAAGCCGGCCACCGCATCCTCTGTGACCGAGAGAACCCGCCGCGCTTCTCGAAGCTGACGCTGTACCGCTACCAGTTCAGCCGCCAGTTCGGGCCCGTCGCCGGTCCCGGCGGGCTCCCTCACGAACGCTCCGCTGGTTCCTCTGATCTCTACAAGCCCTTCGCTCTCCAAGATGCGCACGGCTGCGGCGGCTGTGTTGCGAGCGAGGCCGTGTGTCTCGGCGAGCTGCCGATACGAGGGCAGGCGTGCCCCCGGCTGGTAGCTCGAACCCTCTTCGATCTCCGCGCGCAGCCGCCTCGCGAGCTGGCGGCTTGCAAGTCCTTCGTCATCCCGAGTCGCCACGACCTCACGGTACCCGAGTGTCTTGCGACAAGGGCTTGACGGATCCAGCTCACGTCCTTACTGTCATGGGACAAGACAGCTTGTCGCAAGACAAGCGGAGGTAGGTCATTCATGTTTCCGCAGCAGTCCAGCAAGATCCCGCAGTGGCTGGCCGGTGTGGCGGTCATCATCTTCGCCGTCAACAACCCCGAGAAGGCCGCTGACCTGGTCAACAAGGTCATTCACGCGATCACGACGTTCTCGGGCTCGCTGGGCTAATCCGCGATGACCGCGACCTCTCCTCTGTCCAAGCGGCCCCGGCGCTCAAGCCACCAAGCACACCGCCGAGGGCCGCGACCCGAACCGATCACGACCCGCATGGAGGACCGCATGTCTGTCGATCCGTCCGCGATGTCGCTGGTAGACCTGGTGACCGAACTGGGGACGCGCGGCGACTGCCGGCACGACCCGGACCTGCACATGGGCCCGGACGCGTTCGAGGACGAGCCGCTCGCCGAGCGTCTGGCCCGTCAGGACGTGGCCCGCGAGGTGTGCGAGGGCTGCCCGGTGTGGGCCCTGTGCCTGGACTACGCGCTGCGGATCCGCCCCACGTTCGGCGTGTGGGCGGGCTACCTGCCGCGCGAGCTGGCCGCGCTCCGGCGTGAGGCCCGCGCCCTGCTGGCGTCCGAAGTGGAAGAGGCCGCCTGACATGAGCAACCGCACCTACACCCATTCCGACGTGCTGACCATCGGTGTCCGCGACGGCTGGGCCGACCCGGAGACCGACCCCACCCGGATCGACTGGAGGGCGCGTCAGGCGTCCGCTGCGATCCCGTTCGCGGTTGTCGACGGGCGCCCGGTCAACCCGTGCGAGAAGACCGCGGTGCGCTACGGCCGCAACGAGTTGGGGCACTGGGGCGAGGCGCTGGCTGCCGATGCGCTGGTGTCGGTGTACGACCCGACTGGGCGCCGGTGGATCCTCATGGTGGAGCGTGCGGACGGGCACGGCTGGGCACTGCCCGGCGGCCACGTCGACCCTGGCGAGACCCCGACCGCCGCCGCCGCGCGGGAGTTGGAGGAGGAGACCGGGCTCGCGCTGCCTGCCTCGTACTTCTCGGCTGGCATGCCGCGGTACGTGCCCGACCCGCGCGCCTCGGATGAGGCGTGGATGGTCACCGTGCTTAGCACGGCCCACCTGGGACGCTTCGGCCGCCTGGGCTTCCCGCGGGTGGCCGGCGCCGATGACGCCCGCCGCGCCGAGTGGGTGCCGGCCTCCTCCTACAACGTTCTTGTCGCCGTGCTGGCCGAGGTCTATGGCGGCAAGGTGTTCCCCGCGCACGTCGGCATGCTCCGCACGATGCTGGGGGTGGCCCGATGACCGCCGTCCTGCTCATGCTGTCCGCGCTCGCGGCTGTGGCGTGCTGGGTGTGCGCCTCCCCGGCGCGGCTCGCGGTCGCCGGTGGGGCGCTGCTGGTCACCCACCCCGCGCCGACGTTGGCCCTCACCGCTCTGGTGATCGTCGGGCTGACGGTCGTCTGCGGTGTGCTGGTCTACCGGTCGCTGCGTGACGGGGGCTGGCACCTGGTCACCGTGTGCCGCCCGAACCTGGCCCCGGCTCTCAGCCCGGCGCCGGCGGGGGGTGGGGTGCGATGACCCGCCGCCGTAGCTCTGCGCGGTTCTTCGACCCGACCGGCGTCCGGCACGGGATCCCCACGTGGCCGTGGCGGATGGCCCCCGAGTACCTGCGCACGCTCCGCCAGCTCGCCGCCGAGGGGCTGCGTCCGGGCGGTCAGGAGATCGCCGGACAGGTGCTGTGGAACTCCCGCCGTTACAACGCGCCCGGTGGGGTGCGCGCCGCATACCTGTACGACGTCCGTCTGGCGTTGCCCAAGCGCGTCCCGTCCGAGCGGCAGTGCGCAGCCCTGGGCAAAGCGCTGGCCGCCCGCCGGTTCTGCCCGACCTGCCGATGCGACGTCGGATACGTCTTGCCCCGCCACCTCGGCGAGTGCCTGGACTGCGCCGACGAGACCGGGACGGAGGCGGCGGCATGAACACCACTACGTCCGCCCCGTTGCCCGCCGTGCTACCGGCGCCGCGCCGCCTGCTGGGTCCGGGTGCCCTCAAATGCTGCCCGACCTGCCGGACCCCGTTGGACGGCGGCCCGGTGCGCTTCCGCTGCGAGCCGTGCGGCCAGTCGGTGATGGCCGCTGACCTCGACACCGAATACCGCCCTGGCTCGGTGCCCAACCCGGCCCGCGCCGCTAGCCACCACGACGGGAGGGACCGGCGATGACCACGACCTACGACCCGCCCCAGCACACCGCCAACGGCCACCAGGGCGCGGGTGGGTTCGGCCCGGCGTCCGACTCGACGGCCGGGCGCGGCGAGTACGGGCGGCCGGTGCAGGTGTTCAACCTGCGATACCTGCCGGGCTTCATGGCCCGTCGCCGCGGTCCCGGCGCCGAGGGTGAGGCGCTGGCCGAGGGCAGTGACCGTGCCGGCGGCTGGCTGCTGGCGGTGGCCAGTGTCCTGCTTCTGCTGCTGGCCGCCGCGCAGGGGTACGTCTCCTACCGCGCGCAGTACGCGTTCGTGCACGCCGAGAAGGGCGAGCACACCGCATCCATGCTGGAGGCCCTGGGGCTGGACGCCGCCGCGGTCATCTTCGCGCTGCTGGCCCTGGCACAGGCCCGGCTCGGCCGTCCGGCGGTCGCCGAACGCGCGCTGAACCTGGCGTGCGTGGCGGGGTCGCTGTGCATGAACGCGCTGTCCGCCGACCCTGGCTCGGCCAAGTCGGTGGCCGCGTGGGTGATGCCCGCCGCGCTGTACGCCGCCGCATCGGACCGGCTTATCGCCGTGGTGCGTCAGCGCGCTTTGTCCGGCCGCGACGGCGCCGACGAGTCCTCGCCGTTGGCCGCCGCCCGCGGCACCGCCCTGTGGACGCTGCGGTTCGGGATGGCCCCGGTCAGCACCGTGCGCGGCTTCCGTGCGTGGGTGCTGGACGAAGCCCCCGTCGCCCCCGGCCGCCGCGCCCTGCCGAGCCGCCCGGACCTGCCCGCATTGCCCGCGCCCCGCGACACCGGCCGCGACAGCACGGGCGACGCCGAGGGCGACACCCGCCGCGACAGCAGGGGCGAAGGGAAGGGCGACGGGAACCGCGACACGGCACGCGACGGCGACCGCGTCAGCAGGTCGCGGCGGCCTCGGCCCCGGCGTCGCACCGGCGGCGCGACCACGGCCGACAAAGCGCGTGCGCTGCTGGCCGCCGAGCCGTCGCTGAGCGGTGCTGAACTCGGCCGCCGGTTGAAGGTCACCCCGCGGACCGGGCAGCGCCTGCACGCCCAGATCACCGCCACCGAGGGAGGGACCCAGTCATGAGCTTCAGCAAGCCCATGGGCGAGGTGGTACGTCTGCCCGTCCCCAACAACACCGCCCCTGCCGACACCGACGAATTGGCGCCCGGCATCGACGCCGCGCCGGACGGTGCCGAGGGCGCGTACCCCGAGGGTGCCGCGGACGTGGACACCTCCTTTGAGGTCCAGCTCGACCCCGGCGCCGATCCCGACGCCGAGGGCGTACCGGTCGATGACGGGGTCGGGTACCTGCTGGACGACCCCGAGGGCGACGCCTACCCGGTCATCCCGCACCACCTGCGCAGCCTCGCCGGGGTCGGTGAGGCGATCGGGCGCCACACTCGCCGCGCGGCGCACCGGCTGGCCTTCCACGCGATCCGCGCGCCCCGTTACCTGGCGCTGGCCGGGGTGTGGGGCGCGGTCGGGGTGTGGCGGCTGATCGACCGGCAACTGTCGTGGTGGTGGGTGTCGGAGAACGACTACCTTCGCTCCCTCGCTGTTGCTCAGGGCGATTCGCGCGAGTGGTACAAGCTGCACCGCGAGGTCAAGGAGACCCGCCGCGTCCGGGGCACCATCCTGGCCGGGCAGGCCGCCGCGGTGCTGGCCGGTGGGCTGCTGCTGGTGAAGTTCGCGCCGTGGTGGGGGTGGGCCGCAGTCGCCGCCGTGGCGGTGCCGTGGCTGGCCCACTTCGGCCGCCCCGAGGACCATCCGATCATCGCCCCGGCCACGACCGTGCCGCGGTTCCGGCTGCTCAACCACGACGTGGTGCTGCGCGCCTACTACTCCGCCGGCCTGGGCCACCCCGACAAGATGAACGAGCAGGTCACCTTCGAGACCACCATGTCCCGCACCAAGGAGGGTGAGGGGTCGCAGGTCAAGGTGGTGCTACCGCACGGCACCGGGTTCGATGCCGTGGTCAAGGCCAAGGACAAGCTCGCCTCCGGCCTGGACGTGGCGCCCTCGCAGGTGTACCTCACCCATGACCCGACGAGTCACCGCCGCCACACCCTGACGGTGATGGACCGTGACCCCCTGGCCGTCCCGGCGGGCAAGACGCCGCTGCTGGACTGCAAGCGCCGCAACATCTGGCGTCCGGCGCCGTTCGGGCTGGACGAGCACGGCCGCAAGGTCGCCCTCGGGCTGTTGTGGATCTCGATCCTGATCGGTGCGCAGCCCCGCAAGGGCAAGACGTTCTCAGCGCGTCTGCTGGCCCTGTATGCGGCGCTGGACCCCTCGGTGCGGCTGTCGGTGGTGGACGGCAAGAACTCCCCGGACTGGAACAAGTTCGCGATGGTCGCGTACCACTTCATTCGCGGCACCGTGCCCAACCGTGCCGGTGACCCCGTCCGCCAGTTCATCGCCGCACTCGCCGAGATCAAGCAGCACATCATCGACACCAACGACTTCCTGTCGTCCCTGTCGGTCGAGGAGTGCCCCGAGGGCAAGCTCACTGAGGAACTGTGCCGCAAGTACCCCGAGCACCTGTTCATCTGGATGCTGGTGGTGGAGGAGTTTCAGAACTACTTCGAGCTGCCGGACCAGGACGACAACAAGGAGATCGCCGAGCTGCTGTCGTTCATCCTGGCGGTCGGGCCCTCCTCGGGGGTTGTGCTGCTGTCGTCCTCGCAGAAGCCGTCCGGGGTCGGTGCCGGTGACGTGCAGCGGCTGTTCAACCGGTACCGCGACAACCACGCCGTGCGGTTCGCGCTGCGGTGCGGCAACCGCAACGTCTCCGACGCCATCCTCGGCGGAGACGCCTACTCCGAGGGGTTCGACGCCTCCGCGCTGCCGGTCGGCAAGCCCTACCTCGGCGTCGGCTACCTCTACGGCGCCGACGACCACACCCCGACCATCCGCACCCACCTGGCCGACCACGGCGACGCCGAGAAGATCCTCACCGCCGCCCGCCGGATGCGTGAACGCGCCGGCACCCTGAACGGCTACGCCGCTGGTGAAGACACCGGCGTACCCGACCGCGACGTGATGGCCGATGTGCTGGCGGTGTTCGGCGCCGACCCCGGCCTGCACTGGACCGAGCTGGCCGAACGGCTCGCCGGCCAGTTCCCCGACCGGTGGGCCGACGCCACCGCCGACGCCGTCTCGGCGCAATGCCGGGACCTGGGGGTGCCCAGCGTGGACGTTAAGCGCGGCGGAGTCACCCGCAAGGGATGCCGCAAGCGGGACGCCAAAGCCGCCACCGACGGCACCGCCGCGGGCTGACCCGCCCGGCTCCGGCCACAGATCCGGGCCGCTACCTGGTAGCGGCACCGCTACCTGCCCGACCTGCGAAGACGTCGCTACCCGCTACCTGCCGCTACCCGCACACAGCCTCTGACCTGCCCGGTAGCGGGTAGCGGCCCCCGGCCCCACACCCACGATGCGAGGACCCCATGGCCCTGAAGATCCAGGTACTCAAGTGCGGACGCTGCGGCAAGCCCCGCGGGCTGACCCACACCTGCGTCACCCGCATGGACCGCCGCGCCAAGCCCGGCAAGACACGCCTCAAGCCCCGCGTCACTGCGACATGCCGAACCTGCGGCAAGCCTCGCGGCCTCAACCACACCTGCCAGATCTCGACCGACTTCAAGAAGCGCAAGGCCGCCGCCGCTCGCCGTGAGGCGGCCGAACGCAAGCGCCGGCAGGCCGCCCGCCGCAAGGCCGCCGCCGCGGCCCGCCGCAAGAAGACCGCCACCAGGCCCCGCAAGCCCACCGCGGCCAAACCCCCCACTAAGACCACCCCGGCCAAGGCGCCCGCGGGCAAGGCGGGAGCGGGCAAGGCCGCGCACGACTACCGCACCTGCAACGACACCGACTGTCCCCGCTACGCCTGCCAAGCGTGGAAAGAGGCATACGCCGAAGCGATGGCCATCGGGCTGGAAGACGGATACCAGCAGGGCCACGAGCAAGGCCGCCGCGAAACCTCCCACCAGGCCAGCGGCATGCCCGCCAACGAGAAGCAGATCAAAGCGCAGGTCGCCGCGGACTTCGCTGAGGACAACGTCCGCGAGGACGAGATCCTCCTCAAGCCCAACGGCGACATCGTCATCGACCGCCGCAAGACGGTCGCGTGGGCTCAGCCGGTGGTCATCGGCCGGTGGAAGCCCTAGCCCGCAGATCACGCAGCACACCCGACGACCGCGCCAGAAGGAGAACCCCGATGGTCACCCTGCTGCTGCTCGCCATGGCCGGATCCGCGCTGTGGGCGGTCAGCGTCTACGCCTACCCGTTCCGCCCCTGCCGCCGCTGTGAGGGGACCGGCCGCAAGCACGGCAGTACCCGCCGCAGGTTCGGACCCTGCAACCGGTGCGGCGGCACCGGCCGCACCCAACGCCTCGGCTCCCGCACCGCACACCGCACCGTGCTGTCAGTCCGCTCGGAGATGGCCAAGGAACGCCAGCGCAAACGCGACCGCAAGGCCACCGACCGCGCCACCCACCCCCGCCGCCTCCACGACCACTGACCAGCCCCACGAGCCACCCGAAGGAGGACGTCAAGCGGCCCCCGGCGCCAAGCCACCAAGCACACCGCCGAGGGCCGCACCCCAACCGATCACGAACCCGACCGGCCCGAAGACCCGCCGAGCCCTAGAAGAGGCACGCCCATGATGACACCCAATCCGCCCGAACTCCCGCCAGTCGAGCAATGGCCGATCATCACCGCCCCCGACTGCCCCCTGTGCGACCGCCCCGCCGACGTGGTGTACATCGGCCCGGCCAGCACCGCCGCCGGAAAGGCGGTCACTTGCTGGCAGTGCCGCGCCTGCCGACACGACTGGATCATCCGGGCCCACCACTGGCCCGTGCAGGACGGCCCCGACTGCCCGTACTGCCTCACCGAGGTCACCTGCTGGGCCGCGCTCGCCCCCGACACCTCCGGCGACTTGTGGACCTGCCACAACGGTCACGAGTTCTTCCTGACCCCCGAGGGACTGATCATCCTTCCCGAGGACGCCGCGTGACCCGCCCGCTGTCCCTGGGGTCGATGTGCACCGGCTATGGCGGGCTGGACCTAGCGGTTTCCGCCGTGCTGGACGTCGAGCCCGCGTGGGTCGCTGACCCCGACCCGGGCGCCGCCGCGATCCTGGCCCACCACTGGCCCGGCGTCCCCAACCTCGGCGACATCACCGCCGTGGACTGGACGACCGTGCCAGCCGTGGACGTGGTGGCCGCCGGGTTCCCCTGCACAGATCTCTCGCTTGCCGGTGCCGGTGCCGGGATCAAGGAAGGAACCCAAAGTGGCCTCTGGCTCGTCATCGCCGCCGCCCTCGGTGTACTACGACCTCGGCTCGTCGTGCTGGAGAACGTGCGCGCCATCGTTGCTCGACGACCGGGGCTCGATCGTGTCCTCGCCGACCTTGCCCACCTCGGGTTCAATGCGGAGTGGACGTGTCTCCGAGCATCGGACGTCGGCGCTCCCCACCAGCGGTGGCGGTGGTTCCTGCTGGCCTGGCCTGCCGACGCCCCGCGCCCGCGACTCCAAGGGCCGCGGCTACTCCGATGGCCTTCCGGCGGTGGTGGAACTGCTGCCCACCCCTACCGTGTCGGAGACCAACGGGACCGGCCCGCCGGGCAACCCCCGCAACGACACGCTACGGGCCCGGGTAGCGCTTCTGCCGACCCCTCGGGCATCCGTGAACGAGAACCGGCAGACCCGCCGCACCCCGTCGCAGGAAGCGGGCACCCACGGCCTGAACCTGGCCGCCGAGGTGTGCAGCCTGCTGCCGACCCCACGGGCGACCGACGGGACCAAGGGCGGCCCGAACCAGCGCGGGACCTCCGGCGATCTGATGCTGCCCTCGGCGGTGGCCCGCATGTCGACTGGGGCGCCTACCGGCCCGCCATCGACCGATGGGCCCGCACCCTCGGGCGGCCAGCTCCTACTCCCCGGCTGCCCACCGGACGCGGCGGAGCCGACCAACTGAACCCCGCATTCGTCGAGTGGCTCATGGGCCTCCCCGCCGGCCACGTCACCGCCGTGCCCGGCCTCACCCGCAACGCCCAGCTCAAAGCCCTCGGCAACGGCGTCGTCCCCGCACAGGGCACCGCCGCCCTGGCCGCCCTGCTGGCCCGCCTCACCCCCGACCGCCCACTGCCCGATGGGAGAGCGGCATGACCGTGCTCGCTACCGAAGGTGTGCCGCTGTTCTACCTGGGCGCCCATCAACCGCACTGGCTGTGGAAGGCGCACTTCCCGCTGTTCGTCTCGCACCGCCAGCTCGCACGTAAGGCGCGGCTGCGGCGCGCGGTGTGCCGGTGGGCGCTGGACTCGGGCGGGTTCACCGAGTTGTCGCTGCACGGCCGGTGGATCACCACGCCCGGCCAGTACGCCGAAGCCGCCGCCCGCTACGCCGAACACCTGGGCATGCCGGACTTCCTGGCACAGCAGGACCTGATGTGCGAGCCATTCATGATCGAACGAACCGGGCTGAGCGTGCGCGAGCACCAGGACCGGACCGTGGCCAACTACCTGGAGTTGCGGGCGCTCGCCCCGCACCTGCCATGGCTGCCCGTCGTGCAGGGCTGGGCGCTGCCGGACTACCTGCGCTGCGTTGAGTTGTACGCCGCCGCGGGTGTGGACCTGGGGGCGCTGCCGCGGGTTGGTCTGGGGTCGGTGTGCCGCCGCCAGTCCACCGCCGAGATCGGTCACATCGTCGCCACCCTCTCAGGGCTCGGCCTCAAGCTGCACGGATTCGGCGTCAAGTCCGGCGGGTTGCAGCGCTACGGCCACCTGCTGGGCTCCGCCGACTCCATGGCCTGGAGCTACAGCGCCCGCCGACTACCGCCCCTGCCCCAGTGCCGCGGGCACCGCAACTGCGCCAACTGCCTGACTTACGCCACCCAATGGCGCACCCGCCTACTGACCGGCCTCACCACCCGCGGCTACCAAACCGACCTGTTCGCCCTGCCATCGCTCGACGAGGGGACAGCAGCATGACCGACCCCGCCCCATCGCCCGTCCCGTCGCGGGCCCGGTCGTGTGTTCCGCTGCGGCCCGACGCCGCGGCGCTGGCGCGCTACGCGCTGGCCGCCGCCGCGCGTGGCTGGCACGTCTTCCCGCTGGCCCCCGGCGACAAGGAACCGCCCCACGGCGTGCGGTGGACCAAGACTGCGACCACCGACCCGGAGGTGATCCGGCGTATCTGGGCGCGGCGCCCCTACAACATCGGGATCGCCTGCGGTCCCTCTGGCCTGCTGGTGATCGACCTGGACATGCCCAAGCCCGGCGAGAGCCCGCCGTCCCGGTGGGCGCTGCCCGGCGTCAACGACGGGGCCGACGTGTTCGCGATGGTGTGTGAGCAGGCCGGCCAGCCGATGCCGTTGGAGACCTTCCACGTCCGGACCCGGCGCGGCGGGTCTCACCTGTACTTCGCCGCCCCGGACGGCGTCCGGCTGACCAACACCTCTGATGACCGCGGGAACGGGCTGGGGTGGAAGGTCGACACCCGCGGCGACGGCGGATACGTCGTCGGCCCCGGCTCCTTCGTCGACCTCCCGGACGGCACCGGCGCCTATGACCCGATCCACACCCCGGCCCCGGCGCCGCTGCCCCGCTGGCTCGCCGAACGGCTTCGACCCGCGCCGCTGCCGCCGCAAGAGCCGGTCACGGTGCGCCTGGCCACCGGCAACCGCGGCGCCTACCTGAACAAGGCAATCACCGCCAGCCTGAACGCGATCGCCGACGCCCCCACGGGGCGTCGCAACGCCACCCTGTACGGCGCCGCCGTCGCCCTCGGCCAGCTGGTGGCCGGAGGCGCCCTTGACCCCGACGACACCCAGCTACTGCTGATCGCTGCCGCCGTGCGCGCCGGGCTGGCCACCGGGCCCGCCCGCCGGACCATCCGGTCCGGGTTCCGCGCCGGCACCCAACGCCCCAGGAGCGTCCCCGCATGACCAGCAAGCCGCCCCTGCAAGCCGGATCCGGCCCCGAGACCATCCGCGTCCTGAAAGCCGCGCTCGCCAGCAACTCCCTGCCCGACACCTACGTTTCCGCTGGCTCCCTGGTCCACATGGAGACCGTGTCTGGCGGCCAGACCTCCCCGGCCGCCGACGAGGACTCGCCGCTGCCAGTCACCGCGAGCCCGGTCACCCCGGCCACTCTCGCGGGCCTGCTGGCCGAACACGCCTACGTCTACCGGGTCCGGTCCCGCCGGACCGGCAACGGCGGAACCGAGACCTTCGAGGAGGAAATCACCCCGCCTCGCGACATCCTGGCCTCAGTGCTGGCCGGCAAGACCTGGCCCGGCCTGGCACCGCTGCGCGGCGTGATCGGCGCCCCAGTACTCCGCCGAGACGGCACCCTGCTGCAACGCCCCGGCTACGACCCCGCCACCGGCCTGTACCTGGCCTCCAAAGTCGCGCTGCCGCCCGTTCCCGATCGGCCCACCCCCAAGCAGGTGGCGGAAGCCCACGACTTCGTGCTGAATCGGTTCCTGCGCGACTTCCCGTGGTCCAGCGCGGCCGACCGCGCCAACTATGTGGCGCTACTGGTCACGCCGATCCTGCGGCACTTCACCCGGTCCCTGACCCCGTTCGCGTTGATCGACGCGACCATGCCCGCCTCTGGAAAAAGCATCCTGACCGGCGGGCCCGGCATGCTCTACGGGCAGCGGGTCATGCCCTGGGCCTACGCCGAAGAGGAACTCCGCAAGTCCATCACTGCCGTGCTGGCCGAACAGGTCGGGGTGGTGGTGTGGGACAACCTCGCCGAAGGCACCGTCATCGACTCGGCCACCCTGGCCCTGCTCGTCACCGCGGGCGTTTGGTCGGACCGGCAGTTGGGTGCGTCCCGCAACATCGCCACCGTCAACGACCGGCTCTGGATGGCCACCGGGAACAACCTCCAGGTCGGTGGGGACATGGCCTCCCGCACCGTCCGGGTGCACCTGGACCCCAACATGCCGCGGCCCGAGCAGCGCGACCAATCCCGGTTCGGAATCCCGCACCTGGACCAATGGATCACCACCCCTTCCAATCAGCTCACCGTCCTGTGGCACCTGCTGGTACTGGTCCTGGACTGGACGCGCAACCAGGCGCCGCGCGCCGACACCGTCTCCATGCGGCAGTTCACCCCGTGGGCCCAAGCCCTCGGCGGGTTCCTGGCCCACCACGGCATCGAGGGGTTCCTCGCCAACGCCGCTCAGGTGCGTGACATCGACGAGGACGAAACCCGGTGGCGCGCGTTCCTGGCCTGCTGGCACGTCCTGCACGGCGCCGAACCGATGACCGCAGCCGACTTGCGCCGCTCTGGCGAACCCGACCGCATCGGCCTGGACGAACACGACCGGTGGGAAGGCCAGTTCATCACCACCCACACCGGCCGCCCGCCCAACGTGCTCGCCCTCGGCCGCCTACTCACCGGCCAAGTCGGCCGCTGGCGCGGCGACTACGTCGTCCGCTCCGCCAAGAACCACCGCGGCGACCGCAACGTGTTCTGGGTCGAGCACCATGACTGACCGCAGCGAGCCCCGAAAGACGCTGAAACATCTCCGCAATCCCCGCAACGCCGCAGAACCCGCCCTCTACCTGCAACGACGGATTGCGGAGACAGCCGACAGCGACAGAAGTCCATCTCCGCATCTCCGCAACCAGTGCGGAGATGAACCCCCGATTGCGGAGATGACCCCAGGACCACCCCACCCATCTCCGCACGCATCACCACAGGTCACGGCCACAACTGCGGAGATGCGGAGATGCGGAGATGTTTCAGCCCCTCCCGCACAGCACAGCGAACCGGCGCCGAGCTACCAAGCACACCGCCGGGACACCCCAACGACCGATCAGCGACGAAGGGCCCACTGCGAGATGGCCACGAGGAAGCCCAGTCCGGCCGAGCTGTACGGCCTCAAGCCCCTGTACAAGATCTCTGAACTGCCCGGCATCCTCCCGTTCAGCCGGAGCCGGATTTACGAGCTGGTTCGCGCGGGACGCATCCGCACCGTCACGGAGCACAGCGCCCGCCTCGTGCCCGCCAGCGCAATCGTCGAGTACATCGAACTACTGGAGAGAGAGGCCGAGGCCGCGTGAGCGGTAAGAAGCGACGTTCACCTGGTGAAGGCGGTCTTAGCTGGGACGCCGCCCGCAATAGGTGGGTGGCGTCCCAGACGATCGGCTATCAGCCCAATGGGCGCCGGATCATCGTCCGTGGCCGAGGAAAGACTCAGACGGAGGCGCTCAAGAAGCTCAAGGAGAGCTTGGCGCGCCGAAAGGAGAAGCAAGCACCGAAGGCAACTGCGGACGTCACGATTGCCGAAGCAGTCGGTGGGTTCCTGCGGTACGGGCTCATGGGGCGTGACGAATCGACCGTCACGAACGCGCGCAGCCTCGCCGAGCATCACATCACTCCGCAACTGGGGCACCTGACCGTGCGGGAACTCACCGCCGACGACTGCGAACGCTGGTTGGAAGGCCGTGCCGAGGTGCTCGCTACGAAGTCGCTTCGCGAAGTCCGGTCGGTGCTCAAGCGGTCCATTGATCGGGTGATGCGGCGTGACGAACGCGTGACGCGGAATGTCGTCCAGCTCTGCGAGGTGCCGACTGGCAAGCGCACCGGGCGACCGTCCAAAGCGCTCGACTTCGCCCAGGCGATGCGAGTGCTCGCCGCGGCCGAGCGTGCGCGGTCGGACATGCGCCAGTACGTCATCCTCGCTCTGCTCACCGGTGCACGGACGGAGGAACTCCGGAAACTCACCTGGTCGCATGTCGTCGCCTACGACAAGAGCCGCGGGCAGTGGCGCCCGGTGCATGAAGCGGGGTGGGAGCACGATGAGTTCGCCGTCTACGTCTGGCGCTCCGTCAGGGCGCGCGGCGACACCAAGACCAAAAAGTCCCGCCGCACGCTGAAACTCCCCCGGCGCTGCGTCGTGGCCCTGCGGGACCTCTGGGCGATTCTCCCCGAGCCACTCGACCCGGAGGCGCTGCTGTTCCCCGGCGAGGCCGGCGCCGTGCGAGGGGCGATGACCGTGCTCCGAGCGTTCCGCCGCGAGGTCATCGCGCCGGCGGGTCTGGATCCGGACGCCTGGACACCGCGCGAGCTGCGGCACAGCTTCGTATCCCTGCTGTCGGACAGCGGGATGCCGCTGGACAAGATCGCCCTACTGGTGGGCCACAGCGGAACGCAGGTCACTGAGAAGGTGTACCGGCAGCAGATCCGGCCCGTGATCCAGGACGGCGCGCAGGCCATGGATCTGATCTTCCCGAACCCCAACTAGGGCATCTGGTACTCGGTTCGGTACTCACTAGACGGGTCAGGCCCGTTTCCCTCGGTGGGAACGGGCCTGGTCTGGTGTAACGCTGAGGTAAGGAAGCTCCCGCGATTGGACTCGAACCAATAACCTGCCGGTTAACAGCCGGCTGCTCTGCCGATTGAGCTACGCGGGATCGTGCGTCCGCCGGGGTCTGGCGGCCCCTGGCGGCGGGTCTAGGTTAGCGCATGTCCGGGGCTGTTCGCGCACGCCTGGGGATTGAGGCGGCGAGGGCGGGTATAGGGGGTGTCACGATTCCGCCGTCAGTAGGAGTTGGACATGAAGGCTCGCACGATGTTCATGGCAGGCGCCGCGGTCGGCTACGTCTTCGGGACGAAGGCCGGGCGCGAGCGGTACGAGCAGATCAAGCAGCTCTCCAAGCAGGTGTCGGAGAACCCGAACGTGCAGGAGGCCGCCGGGAAGATCCGGTCGAAGGGTGAGACGTTCGCCGGGGCCGCGCGCGACAAGGCGGGGCACCTGAAGGACCGGGTGCCCGAGCAGGTCACGGGCGGCCGCAAGGAGGAGCAGCCGTACCCCGGCTAGAGGCCGGTCTGACGGCGCAGGTCTTCGAGGACCTGTTCGGCCTGGGCCCGCAGGCCCGGGTCGGACGGGTCGAGCCCGGCGTCGAAGACGAACGTCCAGCGCACATCGCCGCCGGCTGCGGGGCGCCGGCCGGCGATGCGCACCTTCCCGCCTCCGGGGAGGGTGGCCTGGTGGGTGACGGCGATGGTGGCGGTGACGCGCTCGCGGACGGTCTCGGGCACCGAGCCGGGGTCGGTGAGCCGGACGTGGTGCTCGGCGCCGCCGGAGGTCTCTCGGACGTGCAGCCAGCCGTCCTTCCAGGTGGCGTGGTCGACGCGTTCCCAGGGGACGCGGGTGAAGCCTCCCGAGGGCGTCGGCACGTGCAGGGCGAAGAGCGTGGCGGTGACGTGGGAGCCTCCGCGGGTGGGCGCCGCCGCGAGGACGCGTTCGCCGCGTTCCAGCGCGAGTTCGGCGCGGACCGCGGCGGGCAGGGGACCCCGGTTCAGGCGCATGCCCCCACGGTAGGCGATCAGGCCGCCTGGGGGGCGCGGCGGGCCCCGAGGAGATCGAGGACGAGGGCCGCCGACCAGGCGTAGTCGTGGCTGCCGCGGCCGGTGCCGTCGAAGGGGTCGAAGAACTCGCGGAAGCCGGACTGGCGGACGAGCCGCATGGTGGAGCCGTAGAGCAGGTCGGCGACGACGGGCAGGTCGTGGGCGAGGGCGCCGTACCAGACGAGCCAGTTGGTGCTGATCCAGGTGGGGCCGCGCCAGTAGCCGGCGCGGTCGAAGGCGGGGGCCTGGATGTCGCAGGTGGGGACGGGGTAGCCGGCGGCGCCGGCGAAGCGGGCCGACAGCAGCAGGTCGACGAGGTTGCGGACGATCGGGGCCGGCAGTTCGGGGTCCAGGAGCGGGCCGAACGAGCCGGCGGTGATGACGGGCAGCAGGCGGTCGTCGCGCAGGTCGCGGGCGCGGAAGCAGCCGGTGTCGGCGTCCCAGAGCCGGTCGAGGACGGCCTGGTGGACGCGCTGGGCGCGCTCGCGGTGCGGGACGGGGTCCGCGCCGATGATCTCGGCGATGGCGGCGAGGGCGTGCGTGGAGGCGAGGTAGACGGCGTTGACGAGGGGGTCCTCGACCGCGAACGGGTGGGCGTCGCGGAGGTAGCCGGGCCGGTAGGCGGCCTCCCGCATGAGCGCGACGAGCCGGACGTAGCGATCGTAGTCCTCGCCGGTCGGCAGCGCGTGGGGGCGCAGGCCGGGCGCGTAGGAGGACGGGGGCAGCGGGAGCGCGCCGAGGGGGCGGTCCCAGGCGGGGCTGTTGTCCAGGCCCGACTCCCACGGGTGGCATATGGCGATGAGGCCGCTGGAGTCGAGGTCGCGGCAGCGGGCCAGGTAGCCGTGCTGGGCGGTCAGCATCGGGTAGAGGCGGGCCAGGAACGCCCGGCTGCTCTCCCCGTCGGCGGCGCACTCGTGCAGGCGCAGGGCGCTGAGGGCGTGCAGCGGCGGCTGGGTGAGGGCGGAGGTGTGCACGCCGCGCGGGGCGTCCGGTTGCCTCTCGCTGCGCCACAGTTCGGGGCCGGGGAAGAAGGCGTGCCGGTCGAGGCGCGTGTTGAACACGATGTGGGGCAGCATCCCGTCCGCCCACTGGCCGCGGAACAGGGAGATCAGCTCGGCTTCGGCGCGGTCGCGGCGGTGGCGGGCCAGGCCCATGCTGATGAAGGCCGAGTCCCAGCTCCACTGGTGGGGGTAGAGGCCGGGCGAGGCGGCGGTGGCGTTGCCCGTCCAGTTCGCGTCGAGGACCCGGGCCGCGGCCTTCCACAGCGCGGTCTCGTCGCCGGTGAGACGGGAGCTCATGTGATCCAGGTGGCCTCCCCTGCGCGCGAGAAGGGTGCCCCTTGATTGTCGCCTCAGATCGCGGCCACGGCGACCCCTGGGACGGTGACGGTTCTCTACGGGGGCGGCCGGGACGCGGTGAGAATGCACCGTGCGGTCGGCGCGGCGGCCGTCCAGCGCCCGGCGGAGCTGCCCGGTCCTCGTGGTTCTGCCGGACGACTGCATCACGGCAGGACGAGGGGCACCTAGGGCCTCGGCCGCGCACGCGAACGCGTGACCTGCCCGGTGGAGCGAAGCCGAAGGCGAGCGGAACCGGGCAGATCGCGAAGCGATGCCGCGTTCGCCCAGGCCAGGTCACGTAGCGAGCCGCCAGGCGAGTTACGTGGGCCGGGACTTTGAAACACAGCCGCGTTGGCGGACGGCCTCGTACAGGGCGACCGTGGCGGCGCTGGCGGCGTTGAGCGAGCTGGCCGCGCCGCCGATCGGGATCCGCGCCATCGTGTCGCACCCCTGCCGCCAGCCGGCGCTCAGGCCGGCGGTCTCGTTGCCGATCACCAGGAGCACGGGGCCGGTCAGGTCCACCTCGGCGATGTCGGCGGTGCCGTTCTCGTCGGTGCCCACCACGGTGAGGGGGCGTCCGGCCTCCCGTTCCCGCCGTACCCAGTCCAGCACCTCGCCGTGGGAGCGGACGCGGACCACCGGCACGGCCAGCAGCGACCCGGTGGAGGCGCGCACCGCCTTGGGGTCGTAGGGGTCGGCGGCGTGCCCGGTGACGATCAGCCCCGCACCGCCGAACGCGTCCAGCGAACGCACCATCGTGCCGATGTTGCCGGGCCCCGTCGGCCGGTCGAAGACCGCGCCCAGGAACGAGGGGCCCACCGGGATCCGCGCCAGGTCGTCGTCCGGCAGCGCCACCACGGCGACCAGTTCGGGGACCTCCTGCTCCTTGCCGCTCAGCTCCCGCAGCAGCTCGGGCGCCATCGCCACCCGCTCGCCCCCGGCCCGCTCCAGTATCCCGGCCGCCCACCGCGACGGCGGCCGCTCGGCGTCGTAGATCAGCGCCCGGATCGGCCGGCCGCGCTCCACCGCCAGGCTGATCGCACGGACGCCCTGCACCAGGAACTCCCCGGCCCGCTGCCGCTTGTTCCGGTTCCGCAGCAGCGCCTCCCACTGCTGGAACCGCGCGTTGGGCCGCGAGACCCGCAGCACATCCCCCACCAAACGCTCCAGTCCTTGCATTCCGCCCAGCGAACGACCCAGTCTTCCATGAACCGGTCCAGGGGCGGGCACCCCGCGCCCTCCTCGAACGGCACTCGGTACGGCGCCGCTACCGGTGGGTGGACGTCCGCGGTGCCGCGGCCCGGGCCAGGAGCCAGTGCGCGATCTCCTCGCCCGCGGCGACGCCCCGCGCGGCGGTGACGGCGGTGGCGGGGGCCGTCCAGCCGGTGTCGTGCAGTTCGCCGTGGGCGGGGCGGATCGACAGGTCCGCGGCCGCCAGCAGTTCGGCGTCCAGGAGCGCGTCGCCTGCGGCGAGCAGGGTGGACGCGCCGGCGCGGCGGGCGACCTCCCGGGCGGCGGCGGCCTTGGTCAGGCCGGTGGGCAGGCAGTAGACCTTGCGGCCCTGGAGGGACGTCCGCCAGCCGCGTTCGGCGCACCAGCCGGTGAGGTCCTCGACCCAGCCGGACGGCAGCGCGGCCCGGTCCACGACCGTGTAGGCGAACAGGTCGGAGGCGGTGCGCCGCTTGAGGACGAAGTCGCCGCCGTTGCGCGAGAGGTGCCGTTGGACGTCCGCGAGCGGGGCGCATCCGTCGGCGATCCTGTTCCGGACGGCCGCCGCCCAGGCCGGGTCGTCCTCGCCGTCCACGAGGATGTGGCCGCCGTTCGCGCAGATGGCGTAGGGGGGCGGCTTCTCCAGGAGGTGGACGCGCCGGTACTGCTCGGGGGTGCGCGTCGTCGTCGGGACGAACGTTGACGCCGTCGCGAGTGCCTCCAGTGTGCGCGCGGACGCTTCGGTCATGTACGAGAGCGGTGCGCCCTGGTAGAACTCCACGCACAGCAGGCGCGGCATGGTCTCGTCTGGGCCTTCCAGAGCGAAGGCCGCGGTCGAGTAGATGAGCGTGCGGTCGAGGTCGGAGCACACCAGGACGGTCACTGCACGGCCCCCTTGCCGAACCGGGGATGGATGAATCCCATGCACGCGTAGGGGAACCGGCCGGGCTCGACCTCGTGGACGGGCACGTCGCGTTCGCGGGCGAGCAGCCTGATGTGGGTCACTTCCGGACCGGCGTCGGCCCGCACGAGCACCTTCCAGGGGACGCGCCTCAGCAGCACGCGCGTCGTCTCTCCGATCCCCGGCTTGACGAGGTTCAGGTCGTCGATGCCTTCCGCCTCGGCGCTGCGCCGGACGGCCTCCCATCCCGACCAGTCGGGCGTGCGGTCGGCCGCGCGGAGCTGCGGCAGGTCCTTGGCGACGCGTTCGGCCACGTGCGCGAAGCGCGCGCAGACAGCGTCGACGAAGACGCCCGACACGTCGTCCGGGGCCAGATCGGCGTAGAACTTCGCACCGTGGAAGTCGCCGGGCCCGATGAGGGAGTCGTTCAGGACCGTCCGGCTCACCAGGCCCGACACGGTCGAGTTGAGGCAGGCGGACGGGATGAGGAAGTCGTCCCGGGTGCCGTAGAGGGACGTGCACCGTCCCGGATCTGCCAGCACGGCGAGATCGGACGGGAACGGATGCTCGGCCAGGGCGGCGGTCAGTTCCTTGGTGATGGCGCCCTTGCCCGTCCAGCCGTCCACGAACATCACGGACGCCGGGTCGTGGTGCTCGTTGAGGTACCGCAGGGCGACCGTGTCGATGCCCCGGCCGCGGACGATGCTGACCGCGTAGTGCGGGACGTCGAGGCCGTGCGCGTACCGGGCCCAGCGCCGCATCAGGATGCCGACGGGCGTCCCGGCGCGCGCCAGCGACACCAGGACGGCGTCCGGGCCGCGCTCGGCGAGGATCATCTCGGTGACGAGCCCGGTCGCGTAGGCGAGCCGTTCGGCGGACGCCTCCAGCGCGTCGTGGAAAAGCCGCCGGTACTCCGGGCCCGGCTGGTATTCGACCGGGAGCGACTCGGCGTAGTGCGCCCGCCCCGACTGGATCGCGGCCTCGCGTTCCTCCGTGGGCGCTTCGAGCCGCGCGTGGGAGAGGTCCTTGAGCAGCCAGGCGACGTCCTCCGCCGGGTAGCTGCCGAAGGATGGCCCGTACAGCGGCTTCACGGTGCCCTCCTGTAGGACGGGATGGTGGCGACCGTCACGGGGGCAAGCGCGCGCAGCCGTTCCAGTAGGCCGTCGACGAGCTCCGTGGTGTCGCCTACGTCGTCCACCGCGAACACGATCCGGTCGAAGGGGCGTTGGCCGGCCCCAGGGGCGACGTTGTAGGCGTACCGCTCCCCTGGCCCATCGGCCGGGTCGTCATGGGACGGGAATACGAGGCGGGTTCTGATGGCGTAATCAGGGTCGTCCACGGCGAGTACGGGGGAACGCGTCGTCGTGGAGTAGCGGACGTCCACATCCGGCCGGGCGTCGGCGAGCGCTTCCGCGAGGCGCAGTGGCGCGTACATCAGCTCTTCGAACCCGAGGACGAGGACACGGGAGGCTCCTCCCCCAAGGCCGGCGGCAAGGACGTCGCCCATCCGGGCCAGTTCCTTCTCCAGCCGCGTCCGGTGCTCGGGGAGGAACCCGTGGCGTCCACCGTCCGGCACTGCGGTCGGCCATTCCAGCTCGACTCGGGAGACCTCGAACGCCGGTCCCTCCTGGGGAGCGAAAGGCGGAGACGATATCCCGGCGACGAGCGCCCTTCCTGCCTCAAGGACGCCCTCTGGGAGATCGACCCGTCCCCCGGCCAGAGCCACCGCGTCTATGCGGGTCCCCAGCCGCACGGCGAGATCGTCCATTCGAGCCCGGTCGGCAGGGGCACGCAGGTCGACCAGGGCCGCCAGCACGTAATGGCTCCTGGGACGAACGGCATGCAGGGCCTCGATGGTGTTCAGCACCGTCCGGCCGGTGGAAAGCTCGTCGTCCACGAGAACCAGCGGCACGTCGCGGTCGAGTGGGGCGCTATCGGCGGGCAGCAGCAGGTGACTCGTGGCGTGGCTGTGCTCCTCCTCGAAGCCGCCGTAGGTGGCGAAGCCCTCAACGGGGCGCCGCGTGGAGTGCAGGTAGTACGCACCGCCCAACGCGTCCGCCACGGAATGCCCCAAGGCTGTCGCGGTCTCGGCGTAACCCAGCACGATCGCGTCCACGGGGTTCTGCGGGACGCGCATGAGGTCACGTAGTGCGGGGGCGGCGTTCGGCTCGCCGCGCAGCCCGTCCAGGAGAAGCGAACCGGGACGGGACGGCTCAACGGCGCCCAGGCAGGCGCGCACAAGCTCGCCCAGAAGCAACCCCGACCCGTACACCAGGCGCGGATCGGTCGGCACGTGCTTGCCCAGCACCGCGGACACCAGCAGATGCGCACGCTTCGGGTTGCGGCGCACGGCGAGCCCCACGAGCGACGAGAGCCCGGCGCCCGCCGGCCGCGCGCCGTCCACGAGACGAACACCCAGACGCGAACCCACCCAGGAACTCGTCACCGGCTGTCCGCCGCTTCCAGCAGCTCGACGAACGTGACGCCCTCCGCCGCCACCCCGAACACCCGGGCGCGCAGCATCAGCCGCTGCGCCCACGCGCGGTGCGGCTTGGCCTCGTTCATCTTGTTGGCGTAGGAGCTGGCCATCGCACCGCCCCCGGCGACGCCCAGGATGTCGGCGGCGTCGCTGTACTCCTCGTGCGTCACCACCGACAGGGCGTGGACGGCCGCGACATGGCTCGGATGGATGACGGTCTTGCCGGTGAGACCGTTCGCCTTGTCCAGGTGGACCTCGCGGATCAGCCCGTCCAGGTCGGAGGTGATGAGCCGCTGCCGCAGCGGCGCGGCGCGCTGCCGATCGAACGGCGACTGCCGCAGCTGCGGCTTGAACATCCGCTCCCCCTGCGAGAAGTACTCCCACACGGGCCCGGTCACCACGTGGCCGGTGCCGTCGGCGCGGCCGAGGATGTTGACCACGTCGCAGATCACGCCCGCGACGGGCCCGATGTCGTAGATCGTCAGGTCGGGCGGGCGCCGCAGCCCGTACGCGGCGGACATGTCGGTCGCCCCCAGCCGGACGGCGAGGATCCGCGACCGGTGCTTGGCGAGGAGGCGCGCCACGTCGTGCAGCATCTCCGCGCGCGTCTCGGCGTACACGGCCTCCGGGCTCTCGATCACCGGCATCGCCAGCAGCCGGAGCCCGGAGCGGTCGGCCGCCTCCTCCAGCGCGTCCAGGAACGCTCCACCGCCGGACGCGGTGAACTTCGGCAGCACGAATCCGGTGACGAGCTCCGCCGCGGCGCCGAGCCGGCCGACCAGGTCGCCGATCTGCCGCGGGTCGCGGACGCGGACGAACAGCAGCGGGACCTCCGCCCCGTCCGCCCCGGAGGCGCCGTCCGCCCCGGAGGCGGTGTGCAGCGCCCGCAGATGCGCCACGAGGTTGGCCTCGCCGGCCCCGACCTCGTCGTCGGCGATCGCGTCCTCCAGGCACACCACCATGCTCATCACGCCCCGCCGCGCCGCGCGCTCGATGTCGGCGGCGAGGGCGGGTCGTGTGGCCGGGCAGTACAGCGTCGCGCCGAGCGCGACCGCCAGCACGTCCGGGTCGTCGTGCCGGCCGAACGGGCGCGGATGCCGGTAGAACAGGTGCTTACGACGCGCGGCGTCGATATGGTCGAAATGCCGCATTTACCCCTCGTCAGACGGTGCTCTCGACGGGGGGCGCGGGGGGTCGCCCCCGGGCGGACGGGCCGCGCCGGATCACAGGTGCGTCGCCACGGCGGGGAGCAGGTGCTGGAACGTGCGGCCGGTGGCGGTCGCCCCGATCGCCGTCATCGACCAGCCCTGCCCGTCCCGCGACACCTTGGCCATGATCTGCGCGTTGTGCTGCCCGGCGCCGCTCAGGTCATAGCGCGCGATCTCCTGGCCGGTGCTCTCGTCCACCAGCCGGCAGAACGCGTTGGCGATCTGGGAGAAGTCCTGGCCGGTGAAGGAGTTCACCGTGAACACCAGCTGGACGACGCCCGCCGGGACGCTCTGCAGGTCGACGTTGATGACCTCGTCGTCGCCCTCGCCCTCGCCGGTCAGGTTGTCGCCGGTGTGCTGGACGGAGCCGTCCTTGCTGCGCAGCTGCCGGAACCACACCTGGTCGGCGAGGTTGCCGGACGCGTCGAACAGCAGGCACGAGGCGTCCAGGTCGATGGACTGCGGCTTGCCCTTGCCGAACAGCCCCTTCTTGGCGACGGCGTCCCAGCCGAGGCCCATCTTGACTCTGGACAGGGTGCCGCCGCCCGGCTTGGCCAGCGAGACCTTCTGCCCCTTCTGCAGCGATATGGACATCGTCGGTACCTCCGGTGATCGATGTGCGTCGCGGGGTCGAGGTGACGCCGGTCAGACCTGGCTGGAGTGCAGCGGCCGCCCGCCGCCCGCGGTCCCGTCGGGAGAGTCCCCGTCCTGGCCGCGGTTGCGGACGACGGAGCTGGCGAACGCGGCGATGATCAGCCCGGCGCCGAGGCCGCCGGTGATCCACTCGGGCACGTGGTGGCCGATGCTCACCAGCATGCAGACCGCGAGGGCGCCGATCGCCCAGTGCGCGCCGTGCTCCAGGTAGACGTACTCGTGCAGGGTGCCCTTGCGGACCAGGAACACCGTCAGCGACCGGATGTACATGGCGCCGATACCGAGGCCCAGCGCGATGACGATCGGGTCGGTGCTGATCGCGAAGGCGCCGATGACGCCGTCGAAGCTGAACGAGGCGTCCAGCACCTCCAGGTACAGGAACAGGAAGAATCCCGCCTTGCCCGTGGCGAGGGCCAGGGAGCTCGGCCCGGACCGCCCGCCGCCCTTCACGGCCTCCGCGCCGTCCTTGGCGTCGTCCTCGTCCTCGTCGTCGTCCTCGCTCGCCTCGGAGAACAGCTCGCCGAGCCCGTTGACCAGGATGTAGGTCACCATCCCGAGCACGCCGGCGATCATGACGCTGCCCGGGTCGGAGGCCGACAGCCACGCCACGAGCGCCAGCGAGCCGCCCGCCACCACGACCGACAGCTGGTCCAGCTTGCCGATGCGGGCGAGCGGCCGCTCTAGCCACGGCAGCCACTTGTCGGCGCGCTCCTCGAACACGAAGTCCAGGAACAGCATCATCAGGAACATGCCGCCGAACGCCGCGATCATCGGGTAGGCGTCGTTCATCAGCTGGTGGTAGCGGTGCGAGTCGTTGAGGGCGAGGTCGAACGCCTCGACCGGGCTCAGCTTGGCCGTGATCCCCACGATCAGCAGGGGGAAGACCAGCCGCATGCCGAACACGGCGATCGCGATGCCGACGGTGAGGAAGATCTTCTGCCAGAAGGCGCTCATCCGGTCGAGCACCTTGGCGTTCACCACGGCGTTGTCGAACGACAGCGAGACCTCGAGGACGGCCAGGACGGCGACCAGGGCGAGCCCGGTCGGTCCGTCGTAGAGCAGGGCGAGGAGCAGGCCGACGACCGTGACGCCGAAGGACCACCCGAAGGTGCGAAGAATCATGCGCGTATTTCTGCTAGGAAGGGCGGCCGGGCGGAGCGGCCGGGATGCGGGGGAGCCGGCGGTCAGCCGACGTTGACGCCGAAGTCCATCGCGATGCCCGCCAGACCGGAGGCGTACCCCTGTCCGACGGCCCTGAACTTCCATTCGCCGCTGTGCCGGTAGAGCTCGCCGAACACCATGGCGGTCTCGGTGGAGGCGTCCTCGGTGAGGTCGAAGCGCGCGAGCTCGTTGCCGTCGTTCCGGTTGACGATCCGGATGAAGGCGTTGCGGACCTGCCCGAAGCTCTGCTGCCGGTTGTCGGCGTCGTAGATCGAGACCGGGAACACGATGCGGTCGCACTCGGCCGGCACCGCGGTGAGGTCGACGTTGATCGACTCGTCGTCGCCCTCGCCCTCGCCGGTCAGGTTGTCGCCGGTGTGCTCCACCGAGCCGTCAGGGCTGCGCAGGTTGTTGAAGAAGACGAAGTGCTGGTCCGACATGACCTTGCCGTGGCTCGCCAGCATCAGCGCGGAGGCGTCCAGGTCGAAGTCGGCGCCGGTGGTCGCGCGCACGTCCCAGCCGAGGCCGACGGTGACCGCGGTGAGGTTCGGCGCGGCCTTCGTCAGCGAGACGTTGCCGCCCTTGGCGAGTGAAACCCCCATGTGCGGGCTGCTCCCTTCCTGTCCAGACTGCTCGGACTGCTCAGATGTTGACGCCGAAGTCGGCGGCGATGCCGGCCAGGCCCGACGCGTACCCCTGGCCCACCGCCCTGAACTTCCATTCCGTCCCGTTGCGGTACAGCTCACCGAAGACCATGGCGGTCTCCATGGACGCGTCCTCGGTCAGGTCGTAGCGCGCCATCTCCGCCCCGTCGGCCTGGTTCAGCACCCGGATGAAGGCGTTGCGGACCTGCCCGAAGTTCTGCCCGCGGCTCTCGGCATCGTAGATCGACACGGCGAACGCGACCCGCTCGGCCGTGGCGGGCATCGCGCCGAAGTTGACCTTGAGCTGCTCGTCGTCGCCCTCGCCCGCGCCGGTGGTGTTGTCGCCGGTGTGCTCGACCGCGCCGTCCGGCGTGCGCAGATTGTTGAAGAAGACGAAGTGCTGGTCGGTAATGATCTTTCCGGAGGCGTCCAGGACCATCGCGGAGGCGTCGAGGTCGAAATCGGTCCCGGTCGTCGTGCGCAGGTCCCAGCCGAGACCGACGGTCACCGCGGACAGGCCGGGGGCCTGCTTGGTGAGCGAGACGTTGCCGCCTTTGCTCAGACTGACGGGCACGATGAGCCTCCAAGATCGCATGCCGGATCGGACGCCGATGGGGCGCCCAGCCTTATCGACGTTGCAGCGATGCTATCCGTTCCATCCTTTATGAAGGGATGGCGACAATCTTTGTGATTCGCTCGCCACCCGGCCGCCGTCACGTGCCCGGCCTCCTTCCCGCATGGACGAAACCCGGGCCGGTTGCGTCAGACTGGGGATCGGACGAAGGGAGGCTGCGTTGCGGGGACCGGGCGACCAGCGCCGCCGGGGCGGCCGCGGGGCACAGGCGGCGGCCGGGGCGGTCGAGGCGAGGGAGGCGGCCGCGGCGGCCTTCTACGACATGGACCAGGCGCAGAAGTACATCGACGGCCGCGTCACCGTGTTCGAGGACCTGGACGCCAGGGCGGCCGAGCCCGCCCGCCGGGAGTTCACCCGGCTCGCCGAGACCGCCGACGCCGCCTCCGTGGCCTACATCTCCGTCCTGGACGCCCACGACCTCGATGACCGGGAGCGGTCACCGGCCGAGTACGACGCCGCGCGGCGCGCGTTCGTCGCCTCCACCGAGCGGCTCCAGAAGATCACCGGGGACCTGAACGGCTTCGCCGAGCGCCTCGCCCCGCAGATGGCCCGGCTGGAGTCCGCCCTCGACCAGCTCCCGCCCCGCCTCACCGCCGCCCGCGACGCCGTGGCCGCCGCCGACGCCGCCGTGGCCGCGGCCAGGTCCGCCGGGATGGACGCCACCGACCCCGAGGAGGAGCTGGACCGCGCCAAACGGGTCCTCGCGCAGCTCGGCTCCCAGGGGCTCGGCGGGCTCGGCCTCGACGGCGCCATCCGCAAGGCCGACGAGGTCCGCGCCATCGCCGAGCGGGCCCGGGAGGCCGCCGCGGAGCTGCCGCGGCAGGCGCAGAAGGTCCGCGACTCGCTCTCCTCCGTCCGCACGCGGGCCGACGCCGTCGCGAACCGCGCGGGCCACGTCCAGGAGGCGATGCGGGTCCTCGTGCGCGGCTACTCGCAGGCGTGCTGGCAGGACCTCAAGGGCGCCCCCGAGTCGATCGAGGCGGCGGTCACCCGGGCCCGCGAGCGGCTGAACGAGGCGTCCGCGCACGCGGGCCGCGCCGAGTGGAAGCAGGCGCAGCGGGCGCTCACCGCCGCGCGCACCGAGCTGAACGCGGCCGACCGCCGCGCCGGGCAGGTCACCGGGCGCGCGGAGGAGCTGAAAGCGGTCGCCGAGGACCCGGCCAGGCCCGTCGAGAGCGTCCGGTTCGCGGTGCGCGACGCCCAGCGGCTCGCCGTGGCGCAGCCGGGCGGGGCCCCGCCCCAGCACGCCCGCGTGCTCGACTCCCTCGTCGAGCGGCTGGAGAGGGCGCCGCGGCGGCTCGCCGGCGCCCACCCCGACTACTGGGCCTACCTGCAGGAGCTGGAGTCCATCAGGACGGCCGCCGGCGACGTGGTGACGCGGATCCGCTCGGAGCGCGCCCAGCAGGGGTAGCCCGCGGCCCGTCAGGCGAAGAGCGTCTCGCCCCAGTAGCCGCCCTCGCGGACGCCGGGCGGGCACGCGAAGACGCCGGACCCGACGTGCTGGATGTACTCGTTCAGCGCGTCGGTGGCCAGCGAGTTCTGGACGCGGATGAAGCCCGTCCGCGGGTCGCGCTGGAAGGCGATGAAGAACAGGCCCGCGTCCAGCCGGCCGAGGCCGTCCGACCCGTCGGTGAACGAGTAGCCGCGCCGCAGGATGCGCGTCCCCTGGTTGGAGTCGGGGTGGGCGAGCCGCACGTGCGCGTCGGGCTTCATCTGGGCCAGGGCCGGCTTGTCGCGCTCCTTCTTCAGCCCGGCCGGCGCCCCCTCGCCCTTGTTCCGCCCGAAGACGTCCTCCTGCTCGCGCAGCGACGTGCGGTCCCAGGTCTCGATGTGCATCCGGATGCGGCGCGCGACGAGGTAGGAGCCGCCCGCCATCCAGCCGGCCCCGTCTCCCCCCGCCGCCCACACGTGGCGGTCGAGCAGGTCCCCCTGGGTTCCGGCGATGTTCTCGGTGCCGTCCTTGAACCCGAACAGGTTGCGCGGGGTCTGCGCGTCCGGCGTCGTCGAGGACGTCTTGCCGAAGCCGAGCTGGGACCAGCGGACCGCGGCCACGCCGAACCCGATGCGCGCCAGGTTCCGGATGGCGTGCACCGCGACCTGCGGGTCGTCCGCGCAGGCCTGCACGGCGATGTCGCCGCCGCTACGGGCCGGGTCGAGGTTGTCGCCGGGGAAGTGCGGCAGGTCGACGAGGGCCGCGGGGCGCCGCGCCCCGATGCCGAACCGGTCCTTGCCGCCCTTGTCGAACAGCGACGGGCCGAAGCCGATCGTCAGCGTGAGCCGGGACGGCGGCAGCCCGAGCGCCTCGCCGGTGTCGTCGGGCGGCGCGACCGCGGGGCCGCCGACCGCGCCCTCGCCGACCGGCCGGCCCGCGGTCATGGCGGCGGCCGCGGCCGTCCACTCCTTCAGCATCCGCACGAGCCGGTCACGGTCGCCGGTCGTCACGTCGAACGCCGCGAAGTGCAGCCGGTCCTGCACCGGGGTGGCGATGCCCGCCTGGTGCGCGCCGTGGAAGGCGATCGCGTCGCCCGCGTCGTCCTCCTCCGCGGAGGCGACCCGGTCGAGCCCGGCCCCGGCGGCGGCCCCGACGAGCAGGCTCGCGCCGGAGAACCCCAGCATCCGCCGCCGGGACATCCCCGGCCGCTCCTGCGTCCCTTCGCCCGTCATGCCGCCTCGGTTCCTCTCGTCAGGGTCACTTCGCGACGGCGGCGGCGAGCCTGGACAGGGGCTCGCCCAGCGCGTTCACCGCGTCGGCCAGCTCCTTGCGCTCGTCCTCGCCGACCTTGTCGTAGGAGACGTAGCCGTCGCCCTTCTCGTGCTTCTTCAGCAGCGTCTCGACACCCGCGAAGTTGTCGTCGAGGTCCTTCGCGAGCTGCGCGTCCCGCTCCTGGACGACCGGCTTGAGCAGGTCGTAGATCTTCTTGGCGCCGTCCACGTTGGCCTTGAAGTCGACGAGGTCGGTGTGGCTGAACGCCTCCTCCTCGCCGGTGACCTTGCCGGTGGCGACCTCGTCGAGAAGTTCCTTCGCGCCGCCCGCCATGTCGTTGACGGGGTCCAGCGTGAGGCCGGGCAGCCGCGACTTCAGCGTTCCCAGGTCGGCCAGCAGCTGGTCACCGTACTTCTCCTTGCCCTTGACGGAGCCGTCCTTCCAGAGGGCCTTCTCCAGCAGGTGCCAGCCGGACCAGTCCTTCTTCTCCTCCGGCTTGAGGTCGGCCTCGCGCGCGTCGACCTTGGGGTCGAGGTCGCCGAACTTCTCGGCGACGGGCTCGATCGTCTCCCAGCCGACGCGGGACGGCGCGTACAGCTCCTTGGCCTTCTCGACGTCGCCGTCCTTCACCGCGGCGACGAACTTCTCCGTCTTGGCGATCGTGTCGTCGGTCTGGACGATGACGAAGGCCTTGTAGTCGGCGGCGGCCTTGCTCAGGCGCGGGTCCGCGCCGCCGGCGGCGCCGCCGGTGACCGTGACGTCCTGGGACGGGCCCTTGCCGGTCTGCCCGGCGCTGCACAGCAGCTTGTACTTGCCGGCGGGCAGGTTCACGACGAAGTCGACGCTGGTGCCGGGGCCGATGTTCTCCCGCTCGGCGAGGATCTTGCCGTCCGGCTTGAGCACCTCGAACTCGTTGACCTTGGAGCCCTTGTTGGCGACCTTGAAGGTGGTCTTGCCCGCGGGGAGGTCGGTCTTGGCGACCTCGCAGGAGTCGTCGGTGGCCGTCACGGCGACGGCGCCCGCCGCTCCGGCCTCGTCCCCGTCACCGCCGCACGCCGCCAGAAGGGACATCGACACCGCGGCGGCGCCGGCGAGCGCGAGGACGGACACAGGACGCATCAGGGTCTCCAGGAGCGTGCAAATGGTTAGGCTTACCTAAATTAGCGAAAGCTAACCTCAGCACGTCAAGTGGGGCCCCGGACAGTGAGTCATCCCACGCCGTGCGGCCTCGGCACGGGGCGTCTCAGCGGGGGCGGTCGTGCAGGCCCATCGTGAGGTTGCGCGCGGCCATCGGCGGGCCGCCGGCCTGCGGGTCGCCGTACGGGGGCAGATGCCCCGGGTGCTGCGGCCGCTGCTGGTGCTGCGGCGCCTGCTCGCGCTGCTGGGCCGCCGGCTCCGCCCAGACGGCCGTCCCGTACGCGCACACCTCGACGCCGCCGCCCGTCACGGCGGTGTCGAACCTCATGCCCACCACCGTGTTCGCGCCCTTGCGCCGGGCCTCCTCGCCGAGCCGGTCCACCGCCTCGCGGCGCGCCGCGGCCAGGCCCGCGCCCGGCTGCTCCCCCGTCACCCGGAACGTCGCGCTGCTCCCGCCCTGCCCGGGCGCGTGGACGGCGCCCTGATCGGCTCGGACGGCCAGCCCGAGGACCTCTCCGAGCACGCTCCTGATCTCGTACCCCGCCACGCCATCAGTCGTCACGATCAGCATGGTCACCACGGTAGGACACGGTCCGGACGAAATGCGACGTAACGGCGGTAACGCGTATCTCTCCGCACCGCCGGCACCGCACCCTCCGCCACCCGCGGCGCTGCCCGTGACCGCCCTCCCGGCGGACGGCCGGGAGGGCGGCCCCGTCGTCAGGGCCCGCGCCTCAGTCCAGATACTCGCGGAGCATCTGGGCCCGGGACGGGTGGCGCAGCTTCGCCAGCGTCTTGGACTCGATCTGGCGGATCCGCTCCCTCGTCACGCCGAACTCGCGCCCCACCTCCTCCAGGGTGCGCGGGTGGCCGTCGACCAGGCCGAAGCGCAGCTGGATGATGCGCTGCTCCCGTTCCGACAGCGTGGCGAGGATGTCCTCCAGCTGGTCCTGCAGCAGGATGAACGCCGCGGCCTCCATCGGCACCACGGCGTCGGCGTCCTCGATGAAGTCGCCGAGGTCGGAGTCCTCCTCGCCGATCGGGGACTGCAGCGAGACCGGCTCCTGCGCGATGCGCTGGATCTCCACGACCCGGACGGGCGACAGGCCCATCTCCAGGCCGATCTCCTCGGGGCTCGGCTCCCGGCCGAGGTCCTGGTGCATCTGGCGCTGCACGCGGACCAGCTTGTTGATCGTCTCCACCATGTGCACCGGGATGCGGATCGTCCGGGCCTGGTCGGCGATCGCCCGGGTGATCGCCTGCCGGATCCACCAGGTGGCGTACGTCGAGAACTTGAACCCCTTGGTGTAGTCGAATTTCTCGACCGCGCGGATCAGTCCGAGATTTCCCTCCTGGATCAGGTCGAGGAACAGCATTCCCCTGCCGACGTAGCGTTTGGCGATCGAGACCACGAGCCGGAGATTGGCCTCGATCAGCCGTTGCTTCGCCCGCGCCCCCTCGCGGGAGAGCAGTTCGAGGTCGAGCAGTTCGCCGCGGGCGAGGACGGCGGTGCGCGCCATCTTCTCCTCGGCGAACAGTCCCGCCTCGATCGATTTCGCGAGTTCTACCTCATCTTCTGCCGTGAGCAGCGGTACGCGACCGATCTCTCTCAGGTAGATCCGAACCAGGTCGCTCGTCGGCGCCCGCTTGCCGAGGTCTCCCTCATCCGCTCGCGTGACGTCCTCGGTCTCCTGCTGAGACTCGAGGACCTCCACCCCCTGCTCTGCGAGCATCCGGACGACCCGCTCCAGCGAGTCGTCCGGCAAGTCCGAGCGATCGAGCGCGGCAGCGACGTCCTCGACGGTCACACCGCCGCGCTCTCTGCCGCGTGCGACGAGGTCCGCCACCTGATCAACCGATGGCGCCTCGCTTGGCAGCACCGAAGGGCCCACGCAGACAGTCTGCGTCAAATGGGGCCTAGATCACAGGACCCATTTTCCCGGAAGGGACGCCTATTGCGACCCAAGTCCTCGCTCCCGCAACACCCGTCTCTGCTGCTCAAGCGCGACAAGATCACCGAAGAGCCGGTTGTACTCCTCGGCCGCTTCGACCGGATTCAGCCGCCCGAGTTTAGATTTCACGTTCGCGATCATGCGTGTGAGCTGGCGCTCCTGGATTCTGGCCAGCAATTCCGCCGCATAACGGTCGTCCGATTCTTGGGCGGAGCGGACGGGTTCCACCCCGAGCTTGGTGAGCAGATCCCTGACCTGGTCGTTCGGCGCCCGCTCCAGCAGGAGCACGATCCACTCCGCGGTGTTCCCCGCCGCCGCGACGCCCCCCGCCTCGGTGATCACCGCCCGCACGGCCGCGTGCGGGGGCGCGATGAACGCCTCGACCGGGACCTCGTCGAACGCCGGGCCGAGCAGCGCCGGGCGCTGGACCGCCATCTTCAGCAGCTCGCGCTCGCGCTGGACCTCGGGATCGCCGGGGTCGAACGCGGGGCGCGACGGCGCCTGGGGCTCCGCGGCGCCGCCCCGCCCGTTCTCCCCGGCGGGGCCCGCCCGGCCGTAGCCGTTCTGGAAGCGCCCGTTCCCGTTCTGGCCGCGGCCGTTTCCCGCCTGCGCGCGGCCGTGCGCCCGGTTGGCCAGTTCGCGGACGCGGCGCAGCACGAACTGCTCGTCCATGATGCCGAGCCAGCGGTCGAGGTTGACCGCGTACATGTGGCGGCGGGAGCGGTCCTTGATGGCCGCGACGACCGGGGCGGCCGCGTCCAGCGCGCCGAGCCGGCCCTCGACCGTGTCGAGGTCGTGCTGCTCGATCGCGCTGCGCACCGCGAACTCGAACAGCGGCAGCCGGGACGCCACGAGGTCGCGCACCGCCGCGTCGCCGTGCCGGATGCGCAGGTCGCACGGGTCGAGGCCGTCCGGCTGGACGGCCACGAACGTCTGGGACACGAACTTCTGCTCGTCGTCGAAGGCGCGCAGCGCCGCCTTGCGCCCGGCCGCGTCGCCGTCGAAGGTGAAGATCACCTCGCCGCGGAACTCGTCCTGGTCCATCAGCAGGCGGCGCAGCACCTTGATGTGCTCGTCGCCGAACGCCGTGCCGCAGGTGGCGATGGCCGTCGGGACGCCCGCCAGGTGGCAGGCCATCACATCGGTGTAGCCCTCGACCACCACGGCCTGCCGCCGCCGGGCGATCTCCTTCTTGGCGAGGTCGGCGCCGTACAGCACCGAGCTCTTGTGGAAGAGCGGCGACTCGGGGGTGTTGAGGTACTTGGGGCCGTCGTCGTCCTCGAAGAGGCGGCGCGCGCCGAACCCGATGACGTCGCCGGACAGGTCGCGGATCGGCCACATCAGCCGGCCGCGGAACCGGTCCATCGGGCCGCGCCGCCCCTCCTTGGCCAGCCCCCCGGCGACGATGTCGCGGTCGGCGAAGCCGCGCCCGCGCAGATGCCTGACGAGGCCCTCCCACTCGCGGGGGGCGAACCCGACGCCGAAGCGCTCGGCGTCGGCGGCCTCGAAGCCGCGCTCGGACAGGAACGTGCGGCCGGGCGCGCCGGCGGCGGAGTTCAGCTGCTCGGCGTAGTACTCGGCGGCCGCCCGGTGCGCCTCGATCAGCCGGGCGCGCTGACCGCCGTCCTGCCGGGGGCCCCGCCCGCCGCCCTCCTCGTAGCGCAGCTGGATCCCGGCCTGGACGGCGAGCCGCTCCACCGACTCGGTGAAGGTGAGGTGCTCGATCTCCTGGACGAACTTGATGACGTCGCCGCCCGCCTCGCAGCCGAAGCAGAAGTACAGCCCGCGCGAGGGCGTCACGTTGAACGACGGGGACTTCTCATCATGGAACGGGCACAGGCCCTTGAGATTGCCGCCGCCCGCGCTGCGCAGCTGCAGGTACTCGCCGATCACGTCGGCGATGGACGAGCGCTCCCGTACGAGCGCGATGTCCTCATTGCGAATCCGGCCTGCCACGACCAAGGAGTCTACGGCGGGCCCGTGACATCGGGGGCATCGCACCGCGACGGGCATGGGTGCGCCCCCGTCCCCCGGGCGGGCGACCCGCGGGGGGACGGGGGCGCCGCAGGTCAGCCCACCCGGAAGCGGCCGAAGAGCCGGTACATGAACTCCGTGCCCTGCTTGAGGGCCTCGACGGCGATGCGCTCGTCGTTGCCGTGCATCGCGATCAGCTGGTCGTTGTCGACGACGTAGGGGTAGACGCCGTAACCGGGGACGCCCTTGGAGGTCCAGGGCGACAGGCTCGTCCCGGCCTCGAACAGGGCGGGCGCGAAGACCGCGTCCGGGTAGGTCCTGGCGGCGGCGTCGCCGATGGCCTCGAACAGCGGCGAGTCCAGGCTCGACGGCGGCTTGGCCCAGGTCTCGTCCAGCCGCTTGAGGGCGTCCTCCTCCGACTCCCCCGGGTTGCCCGCGAGCGTGACGGTCACGTCGCGGTCGGCGAGGCGCCGCCGGATGGCGGCCAGGAAGTCGCGCGGCCGCTGGCCGCCGGGGACGCCGCGGCAGTTGAGGCGCAGCGTGGCCTTGGACGGGATGACGTTCTCCTTGTACCCCGCGTCCTCGATCACGAAGGCGTGCGTCGTGCGGAGGAGGGCCTGGTGCAGCCACGGGTAGGAGCTGCGCTTGACGACGAGCGCGGCGGCCCGCTCGCGGGCCTGCTGGGACCGGGCGGACAGCAGCAGCCGCAGCGCCCGTTCGAGCGGGCGGTCGTCGGTGGCCTTGGCCAGCGCGCCGAAGTACTCCCGGGTGACGGGGGTGAGCGCGACCGGCGCGAGCCAGGTGTCGATGTCGGTGACGGCGCGGGAGAGCCTGGCGATGGCCGAGTCGGGGTTGGGCTTGGAGGAGTGGGTGGCGGTGCCGCCGGCGGCGAGGTCGAGGTTGAAGTAGACCTTGTCCTGGCGGGTCACCGTGATGAGCATCGGCGTCCGCCGGTCCTTCTGGGCGAGGAACCAGCCGCCCTCGGTGAGCACCATGCCCGCGTTGATCTTGTCCCAGTGGTGCTCGGCCAGCCAGTGGGAGCCGTACTGCCCGGCCTCCTCGTCGCAGTCGGTGAGGACGATGATGTCGCGGTCGAACCGCCCGCCCTCCTTGACGTGCCGGAGCAGGGCGCTGATGTTCGCGGAGTTGGCGCCCTTCATGTCCAGGGCGCCGCGGCCGTAGACCTCGCCGTTGCGAACGGTTCCGGCGAACGGGTCGACCGACCATTTGTCACGTTCCACCGGAACGACATCGGAATGTCCGAGCAGGAGCAGCGGCGGCGCCGCGGTGGTCCCCTCGATCCGGGCGATGAGGTGGACGTTGTCCTTCTTCGGCGTGGGGATGATCTGGGCGGGGACCCCCGCCGAGTCCCAGACGCCCTTGAGCATCTCGGCGTAGGGCCGGGTGACGCCGCCCTCCCCGAAGTTCTGGGTGTCGAACGAGATCATCTTCTGCAGCAGGGCGAGCGGGTCGAGATCGGCGGGCGCGGGCCCGCGGGCGGGGCCGGCGAGGGCGGACCGGCCGGCGGGCGCGGCGGCGGCGGTGCCGCCCGCGAGCACGCCGCCCGCGAGCAGGACGGCGCCCGCGCCGGTGCGGTGCAGGAAGGCGCGGCGGCTGACGGGGGGTGGGGAGTCGGGCATGGGAGCTCCTCCTTCGAACCCGGACGGGTTTCGTGATCAAAGGTGACACGGCGGCCCGCCGATCTCCAGGGTGCGGGCGCCGTCCCGGCACGCGACGGGCGGTTCGAAGCCAGGAAGATCACGCGGTGTCGGAATATACGATCCGATGGCCGGACTCGGCCGGGTTAACGGCGGGTAACCCTGGTTTTACTCTGGACAACTGGGACCGCACCGCGATGAGATGTCCCACCGTAGATTTGCCCACCCCCAGGCGGACTCGATGACGGATGTTGTGCTGGACGGCGTCGACAAGGTGTATCCCGGCGGGCAGGTCGCCGTCCGCGACGTCCGCCTGCGCATCAACGACGGGGAACTGTTCGTCCTGCTCGGACCGTCCGGCTGCGGCAAGTCGACCATCCTGCGCATGATCGCCGGGCTGGAGGAGATCACCGGCGGGGACCTGTGGCTGAACGGCACCGTGGCCAACGACCTGCCGCCCCGCGACCGGAACGTGGCGATGGTGTTCCAGGAGGGCGCGCTCTACCCGCACCGCACGGTCAAGGGCAACATGATGTTCCCGCTGGAGGTGTCCGGGGACGACCGCGCCGAGGCGTCCGCGAAGGTCGTCGAGCTGGCGCGCGCGCTCGGCATCAACACGATGATCGACCGGCTGCCGCGCACGCTGTCGGGGGGCCAGCGGCAGCGGGCCGCGATCGGGCGGGCGCTGATCCGCGAGCCGTCGCTGTTCCTGATGGACGAGCCGCTGTCGAGCCTGGACGCGGGGCTGCGCACGGAGCTGCGCGTCGAGATCGCCGCGCTGGTCCGCTCCAGCCGCACCACCACCGTCTACGTCACGCACGACCAGGTCGAGGCCATGACGATGGCCGACCGGATGGCCGTGCTGCGCGACGGCGTCCTGGAGGACGTCGGCACCCCCGAGCAGATCTACGAGGACCCGGCGACCGTGTTCACGGCCGCGTTCCTCAGCTCCCCGCCGATCAACCTGCTGCAGGCCACCCTGTGGGCCGTCGAGGGCCAGGGGCTGATGTTCGACCTCGGGCCGCAGCGGCTCACCCTGCCCTGGGGCGACAAGCGGGCGTCCGCGCTGATCAGCCACCACGGCCTGCCCGTGATCGTGGGGATCCGCCCCGACACGGTGATGCCGATCGCCCCGGGCTCGCCCGCCCCGTCCGGGACCGTCCTGTCCGGCCAGGTCCGCGCCCTGGAGTTCCACGGGCACGAGTGGCTCGCCTACGCCGAGGCCGGCATCCCCACGGTGGACGCGAACGAGGTCGGGCGCCCCGAGCGGCCGCAGGTCCCCGCGGCGGCGCGGCCGGGGCTGCGCGACCGGGTGCGGGCGATGTTCGGGCGGCCGGCCGAGGAGGAGCCGGTCGAGGAGCACGCGGGCCACCACCGGCGGTCCGACCTCGTCTTCCGCATCGCGCCCGGCGGGCGGCCCGACCGGGGCGACCGCGTCGCGCTGGCGGTCGACATGGACCGGGTCCTGTTCTTCGGCGCGGACGGCCGGCGCATCACGCCCGTCCACCGCTAGCCGCGCAGCACCCCGGCGAGCCGGCGCATCCCCTCGTCGATCTCCGGCGGCGTCACGGCGCCGTACCCGAAGACCAGGCCCGCACCGGGCGGCCCGGTCACCGCGAACTCCGACAGCGCGAACAGCCCGACGCCCGCCCCGAGCGCCCTCGCGGCGACGGCGGCGTCGTCCGCGCCGTCCCGGAACACCGCGCTCAGGTGCAGCCCCGCCTCGGACGGGACGAGGTCGAGCCGGTCCCCCGGCAGCCCGGCGACCCGTTCGGCGACGCGCTCGTGCCGCGCCCGGTACTCGCGGCGCGACCTGCGGATGTGCCGGGCGAGCAGGCCCTCGTCGATGAACCGGGCGAGCGCCGCCTGCGCGGGCAGCTCGGCGTGCCAGGACGAGACGTAGCGCGCCATCCGGAACGCGTGGTGCAGCGACGGCGGCGCCACCAGGAACCCCAGCCGCAGCACCGGCCGCATGATCTTGGAGAAGGTGCCGGTGTACAGGACGCGGCCGTCCTCGTCGAGGCTCTGCAGCGGCTCGACGGGCCGCCCGCCGTACCGGTACTCGGTGTCGTAGTCGTCCTCGACGATCACCACGTCCCGCCGCCGCGCCCAGTCGAGCAGCGCCCTGCGGCGCGGCAGCGACATCGGCATGCCCAGCGGGAACTGGTGCGAGGGGGTGACGTAGACGGCCCGCGCCTCGCCGGGCAGCGCGTCCACCCGCAGCCCCTCGGCGTCGACCGGCACGCCGCGCACCCGCATCCCCGCCGCGGCGAGGAGCATCCGCACGGGCGGGTACCCGGGGTCCTCCACGGCGACCACGTCGCCCGGTTCGAGGAGCACCCTGACGATCAGGTCGAGGGCCTGCTGGACCCCGGAGGTGACGACGATGTCGGCGCCGCTCGCCCGCACCGACCGCGAGACGCCCACGTGGCGGGCGACGGCCTCGCGCAGCGCGGGCAGCCCGGCCGGGTCGGCCGCCGAGGCGGGATCGGCCAGCCCCGACGGCCGCAGCAGCCCCGACATGATCCGCCGCCAGGCCTCGTACGGGAACAGCCGCACGTCGGGCAGCCCGGCACGGAAGTCCCACCGGATCCCGGGCATCGGCGCAGGCCAGGCGGACGCCCCCTCCCACACGGCCCGCGGCCGCAGCGGCGAGACGGCGGGCGCGCCGCGCGCCGCGGACCCGGTCTCCCGGACGAACGTCCCCGCGCCCACCCGGCTCGTCAGGAACCCCTCGGCCGCGAGCCGGTCGTAGGCGACGCCGACGGTGTTGCGGGAGATCGCCAGGCGCCGCGCCAGCTCCCGCGTCGGCGGCAGCGCCTCCCCCGCGCGCAGCCGGCCGTCCAGGATCGCGGCGCGCAGCTGGGCGTAGATCTGCCCGGCGAGGTCGCGCCGCCCCACCAGGCTCACGTGGAGGTCCACGGCGCCGACCCTAAATCGGCTCAGTCATTCTGCGCAATTTTGGACCTGTACCTGGGCCTCTGGGAGTCCCTAGCGTGGCCGCATGGACCCGCTGAACGAACTGCTCACGACCGATTTCCGGCCACTCGACCGGGAGGCGGCCGATCTCTACCTGTCCGTCGTCGCGCAGGTGAAGCCGGACGCGCTGCGCCTGCCGACCCCGTGCCCCGACTGGACGCTGCACGGCCTGCTGCGCCACCAGGTGAGCCAGGACGAGGGCTTCGCGGCCGCCGCCAGGGGCGAGGGCGCGCGGCTGTCCGCCTGGCGCGGCGGCGACCTCGGCGAGGACCCCCTCGCCGCCGCGCGGGCCTCGGCCGGACTCGTGACCGAGGCCTTCGCCGGGGCGGCCCTGGACGCCCGGTTCGACCTGCCCGAGATCCGCGACGGCGGCGCCTTCCCCGCCGCGCTGGCGATCAGCTTCCACTTCGTCGACCTGGTCGTGCACGCCTGGGACGTCGCCGCCGCGATCGGCGCCGCCTGGGAACCCGGCGCCGAACTCGTGGAGGCCTCCCTCAAGGTCGCCGCCATCGTCCCCGAGGAGGGCCGGGGCCCCGGCGACTCGTTCGCCCCGTCCGTCCCCTCCGCGGACGGCGCGGAGCCGCGGGACCGCCTGCTCGCCCTCCTCGGACGGGACCCCGCATGGCGCTCCTGAGGACCGCGTGGCGCGGCGGGCCGGTCCGGGCGACGGGCCCGGTCCTCGTCAGCGTCACCGATTTCACCTGCGCGCACGCGCTCGACCTGCCGAGGGCCTTCCACGCGGGCATGGCGCTGCGCCGGTCGTGGCCGGACCTGGAGGGCGCCGTCGGCCTGTGGCTGTGGACCGACCTCCGCCGCCGCAGGTGCGGCTCCGTCTCGGTCTGGACCGGCGACGCCGCGCTGCGCGGCTTCGTGGCCTGGCCGCCGCACGTCGCCGTCATGCGCAGGTTCCGGCGGCGCGGGACGATCCGCGCCGACACCTGGTGGGCCGACGCGTTCGAGCCGGCGGAGACGTGGGCGCGCGCGGAGCGCGTCCTCGCTCAGGCGGGGGCGGGGGCGGCCTCGCAGGTCACCGACACCTCCCGGTAGAAGCCGATCTTCACCTTGATCTGCCGCTGCTGCGCGCGCAGGGTGGCGATCTGCTCCTCGACCCGGCGGTCGTGCTCCTGCAGCAGGTCGAGCCGTTCCTGGACGGTCTCGCCGCCGCCGCGGGCCAGTTCGGAGTAGCGCAGCATCTCGGCTATCGGCATCCCGGTGCCGCGCAGGCAGCGCAGCATCCCGAGCCACTGCAGGTCGTCGTCGGAGAACACGCGCCGCCCCGACGCGTTCCGCGCGATCCCGGACAGCAGCCCGATCTTCTCGTAGTAGCGCAGGGTGTCGATGCTGAAACCGCTCTTCTCGGCGGTCTCGGCGGGAGAGTAGGAGCTCACGCACTCCAGGATCGCACCTGGAGTGCACTCCAGGTCAATGTCCGGCCGGAGCGGCGGCTTGACCTGGAGCGCGCTCCAGGTCGCAGAGTGGGAAGGAGAGAAGCACACCACGAAGCACGCGAAGGACTGCCATGCGCATTGGACTCCAGGTTCCGAGCTTCACCTTTCCCGGAGGGCCGGAGCAGATCGGCCCCGCGTTCGCCCGCGTCGCCCGGGAGGCCGACCAGGGCGGGCTGCACTCGCTGTGGGTGATGGACCACTTCTTCCAGATCGGCATGGTCGGCCCGCCGCAGGACCCCATGCTGGAGGGCTACTCGGCGCTCGCGTACGCCGCGGCGCTGACGGAGCGGATCACCCTCGGGACGATGGTCACCGGCGTCACCTACCGGCACCCCGGCGTCCTGGTCAAGACGGTGACCACGCTGGACGTCCTGTCGGGCGGGCGCGCGTGGCTCGGCATCGGCGCGGCCTGGAACGACGAGGAGTCGCGCGGCCTCGGCGTCCCGTTCCCGCCGACCGCGGAACGGTTCGAGCGGCTGGAGGAGACGCTGCGGATCGCCCACCGGATGTGGGACGGCGACGAGACGCCGTTCGAGGGCGCCCACTACACGCTGGAGCGCCCGCTCAACTCGCCGCCCGCGCTGCGGCGCCCCCACCCGCCGATCCTCGTCGGCGGGGGCGGGGAGAAGAAGACGCTGCGGTTCGTGGCGAAGTACGCCGACGCCTGCAACCTCTTCGACGGCGACGAACTGCCCCGCAAGCTGGAGGTCCTGAAGGAGCACTGCGAGCGGGAGGGCCGCGACTACTCCGAGATCGAGAAGACGTCGCTGACCTTCTTCACCGGCACGCCCTCGGTCGGCGCCGCCGTCGACACCATCGGCCGGCTCGCCGAGCGCGGCATCGACCAGGTGATCTTCTCGCAGGGCACCGGCCAGGACCTCGCCGGCCTCCTCACCGAGGCGCTGGCCCAGACCGAGAAGATCGTCCCGGCGGGCCGGTGAGCCCCCTCCCGCGCGCCGCGGCGTGGCGCGCGGGAGGCCGGCTCAGACCCCGCGCAGGGACGAGAGCTTCTCCGGGTTGAGGACCCGGCGGAGGACGGTGACCCGGCCGCCCTCGACCTCCACGGTGTCGACCGCGACCCGCCGGCCGTCCCGCAGCACCAGCAGCTCGCGGCGGCCGTTGACCTCCGCGTACTCCAGCCGCAGCGTCTTGCGGGCGCCGACGCGCACCAGCGCGGTCACCACCCGTCCCGCCCCGGCGATGACCTTGCGGGCGGCGAAGACGTGCCCGCCGCCGTCGGTGGTGTAGGTGGCGTCCGGGTCCAGCAGCGCCAGCAGCGCGGCCTCGTCGCCGCGCTCGTAGGCGGACCGGAAGGCCGCCAGCACCCGGTCGCGCTCGGCCGCCGGGGCCGGGCGCGGCGGCGCCGCCGCCGCGATCTTGCGGCGGGCGCGGGACGCGAGCTGCCGGCAGGCGGCGGCCGACCTGCCGAGCACCCCGGCGATCTGCTCGTAGGGCACCTCGAACGCCTGGTGCAGGACGAACGCGACGCGCTCCGGCGGCGACAGCTCCTCCATCACGATCAGCATCGCGGTGCCGACGGTCTCGTCCACGAGCACCGGCTCGGCGGCGTCCGGCCCGGTCAGCAGGGGTTCGGGCAGCCACGGCCCGACGTAGTCCACGCGCCGCGCGCGGGCGGAGCCCAGCACGTCGTAGGCGCGGCGCGCGGCCACCGTGAGCAGCCAGGCGCGCAGGTCGCGCACGTCGTCCAGCGACCCCCGAGCGGAGGCGCGCAGCCACACGTCCTGGGTGATGTCCTCGGCGTCCGCGACGCTCCCGGTGATCCGGTACGCGGCGCCGAACACCGCGGACCGGTGCTGGGCCCATTCGTCGTCGAGTCGGCTCACGCCCGCTCCGTGCCCCGGCCGTGCTCACGCGCGAGGGACGCCCCCCGCGGCCCCCGCTTCATGCCGTCGCGGGAGTGAACACCCACTTCTTGTACGACCAGTAGCGGAACGCCGAACCGAGGCCGACGCCCGCGAGGAGCCCCAGGTTGTAGGCGATCCCGCCGTGCAGGCCGAGCGTGTAGTAGGTGAAGCCGGTGCACAGCACCTGGATCAGCAGCCCGACGCCGTTGAGCGCGAAGAAGATCGCGACCTCCCGGCCGGAGCCGTCGCTGTCGCGGTGCCGGAACGTCCAGAACCGGTTGAGCAGGTAGGAGGACAGCGTGGACACCACGGTCGGCACGACGACGCTGGTGACCGGGCTGCCGCCGAGCCACGCCCGCATCAGGTTGGCGCCGAAGATCATGATCAGCGTGCCGAGGCACCCCACGAAACCGAAACTGAGCAGTTCGCTGAGGAAGGTCCGCACCGCCGGGGCGGAGGCGGCCGTTCCGGCCGGTCCCGACCGCTGCATGGTGCTCACTCGCCCAGACCTTACCTGAGTAGGACATATACAAAGGTCGTAACCCCACCAAAAGATCAACGGGCGCCGACGCCGGCGCCGTCGTCACCGCTCGGCCGTCACCGCCGCCGGGGCCAGCAGGACGATCAGCCCGACCAGCGCGACCGGGACGGCCAGCGCCCACGCCAGGCCCACGCCCTGCGCGATGAACCCGATGACGGGCGGGCCGCCGAGCAGGCCGAGATAGCCTACGCCGGTCACCCGGGCGATCCCCGCCGCGGGCGGCACCCCGGGCACGTTGCCCGCCGCGCTGAAGGTGACGGGGGCCACGACCGCGACGCCGAGGCCGAACAGCGTGAAACCGGCCACCGCCGCCGTGGGGTCGCCCGCCGCGAGCCCGAGACCGAGCCCGAGGGCGGCGACCAGCGAGCCGCCCCGCAGCACCGGCACGGGCCCGAAGCGCGCGACGACATGGTCGCCGGTGAGCCGACCCACGGTCATCGCCACCGCGCACCCCGCGTAGCCGAGCCCGGCCACGCCGGGCCCGGTGCCGAGGTTCTCCCGCAGGTAGATCGCGCTCCAGTCGGCCATGGCGCCCTCCCCCACGAACGAGCACAGCCCGATGACGCCCAGCATGACCAGCGGCCAGCGCGGGGAGCGCGCGGGCGCGGGGTCGTCCTCGTCCGGCTCGGGGAACGCGTCGGCGGAACGGTCGAGCAGGCCCCGGCAGCCGAAGGCCAGCACGGCGATCAGCACGGCCGCCGCGGCCGCCAGGTGCAGCGGGACGGGAACGCCCGCGTGCGCGGCCGCCGAGCCGGCCAGCGCCGCCAGCAGCGTCCCGATGCTGTAGGAGCCGTGCAGCCCGGACATCAGCGGGCGGCCGTAGCCGCGCTCCACGGCGACGCCCTGCGCGTTCATCGCCACGTCCATCAGGCCGAGCGAGGCGCCCATCAGCAGCAGCGAGAGGATCAGCGCGGCCAGGTTCCAGGCGAGGCCGAGCGGGACCAGCGCCAGCGCGCCGGCGGCCCCGGCCGCGATCGTCGTCGCGCGGCTGCCCCACCGGCCGACGATCCGCCCCGCGAAGCGGACGGCCGCGACGACGCCCACCGGCGCGCCGAGCAGCGCCACGCCCATCGCGCCCTCGCTCAGCCCGAGATGCTCCTTGATCTGCGGGATGCGGGCGACCCAGGCGGCGCCGAGCAGGCCGTGCGCGGCGAACGCCAGCGTCACGGCGGTGCGCGCCCGGGCCAGCGTCGTGATCTTCTCGGTAACCACTCGGCAGACTGTACGTGGCCGACGCGACCGGCCCGCCCGGCGGGCGCCTCACGCCAGGTCCGCGAGCGGCACCCCCGGATCGGCGAGGCGGGCGGCGTCCACCGGGCGCCCGGAGCGGATCAGCGCCTGGACGTCCCCGGTGACGTCCCACACGTTGACGTTCATGCCGGCGACGACGCGGCCGCCCGACAGCCAGAACGCGATGAACTCCCGCCCGGCGGCGTCCCCTCGGTACACGACCTCGTCGTACTCCCCCGGCGCCGCGACGCCCGACATCTCCATGCCGAGGTCGTACTGGTCGCTGAAGAAGTAAGGAAGCTGGTCGTAGACGACGTCCCGGCCGAGCATCGCGCGGGCCGCGGCGGGCCCGCCGTTCAGCGCGTTCGCCCAGTGCTCGACGCGGATCCTGCGGCCGAGCAGCGGGTGGTAGGCGTTGGCGACGTCCCCGGCCGCGTAGATGTCGGGGTCGGACGTGCGCAGCGACTGGTCGACGAGGATCCCGTCGGACACCTCGAGCCCGGCCTCCTCGGCGAGCCCGCTGTTCGGCCGCACCCCGATGCCCACGATCACGACGTCCGCGGGCACCTCGGCGCCGCCGGAGGTCACGACCGCCGACACCTGCCCGGCGCCCCAGAACCCGGCCACGCCCTCGTCCATCCGCAGGACGACGCCGTGCTCGCGGTGCAGGTCGGCGAACATCCCGCCGAGCTCGGGCCCCATCGCGGCGTGCAGCGGCACCGGCTCCGGTTCGATGACCGTCACCTCGTTGCCGTGCTCGCGGGCGGCGGCCGCCGCCTCCAGCCCGATCCAGCCCGCCCCGGCCACCACGACCCGGCGGCCGCCGGGCGCCAGCGCCTGCTTCAGCGCGGCCGAGTCGGCCATCGTCCGCAGGTAGTGGATGCCCTGGAGCTTGGAGCCCGGCACGTCCAGCCGCCGCGGGGAGGCGCCCGTCGCCAGCAGCAGCTTGTCGTAGGAGACCGGCTCCTTGGTGGACAGCCGGACCTGGTGCGCGTCCCGGTCGATGGACGCGACGGACGTGCCGACGCGCAGCTCCACGTCGTGCTTGTCGTACCAGTCCGCCTCGTGGACGTGGGCCTTGTCCCGGGGCTCCTTGTCCAGCAGGAACCCCTTGGACAGCGGAGGCCGCTCGTACGGCCGCTCGATCTCCTCACCGACCAGCAGCACCCTGCCCGCGAAGCCCTCCTCGCGGAGCGTCTCCGCCGCCTTGGCCCCGGCCAGGCTGGCGCCGGCGATGACGAACGTCTCCTCGGGCATGGTGACCTCCTGTAGTGGACCTGTAGCTATCCCTACAGCGGCCTCTGCCACGAGACAAGGGTTCGTCGTCTGGCGCGTCGAGCGCGTCGCTCCCCGCGCCGGCCCGCACCCCCGGTCAGTACCCGCGTCCGCCGAGCATGCGGTGGCGGGCCATCGCCGACAGATCGGTCAGGGAGGCGATCTGGTCGATCACGGCGCGCAGCCGGGCCGCGTCGTCGGAGGCGTCCACGAACGCGTCGCGGAAGCCCGGGTCGAGCGTGTCCGGCGCGCCCGCGAGCATCATCTCCGCGAGCTCGGTGATCAGAGTCCGCTGGCGGGCCCTGACCTCCTCGTGGCTGATCCACACGTAGTGCGCCGTGATGCCCTTGAGCAGGGCGTTCTCCAGCCGCTGCGCCCGCGGGACGATCAGCTCCGCCGCGTAGCGGGTGAGCGGGCGGTCGCCGTAGGCCTCCCGCGTCGCGGTCTCGGCGGCCAGGCAGAACCGCCCGATCAGCGTGCTGGTCAGGTTCTTGAGGGCGGCGAGGCTGCGCGGGGTGCCGTCGTAGCGGTCGGGCCAGTAGGGCTCGGCGAGCAGCGCGGCGAAGCGCTCCTCCAGCTCGGCCTGGCCGGCGTCGGGGCAGTACAGCTTGGCCGCCGTGGCGGCGACGAGCCGGCGCTCGGCGGGATCGGCGAGGCGGTTGAAGTCGACGTGCCCGGCGACCAGCGCGTCCTCCAGGTCGTGGACGGAGTAGGCGACGTCGTCGCTCCAGTCCATGACCTGGGCCTCGAAGCAGGTGCGGCCCGGCTCGGCGCCGTCGCGCACCCACCGCGCCACGTCCGCGTCGTCGTCGTAGACGCCGAACTTGCCGTTCACCGCCTCGGCCTGCGACCACGGGTACTTCATCGCGGCGTCCAGCGCGGCGCGGGTCAGGTTGAGGCCGACGCTGCGGCCGTACAGGGGCGGGCCGTCCGCGGCGAACGACTTCGGCTCCAGCCTCGTCAGGACGCGCAGGCTCTGCGCGTTGCCCTCGAACCCGCCGCAGTCGCGCGCGACGATGTCGAGCGCGTACTCCCCGTTGTGCCCGAACGGCGGATGCCCGATGTCGTGCGACAGGCACGCCGTCTCCACCAGGTCGGGGTCGCAGCCGAGCGACTTGCCCAGCTCGCGGCCGACCTGCGCGCACTCCAGCGAGTGGGTGAGGCGGGTGCGCAGGCTCTGCACGGTGTCGGCCACGGCGTCGGCGCCGGGCGAGGCGACCTGCGTCTTGGCGGCGAGCCTGCGGAGCGCCGCGCTGTGCAGGACCCGGGCCCGGTCGCGTTCGAACGCCGTGCGGTCGCGCCGCTTGGGGGGCTCGGGGGCCCAGCGTTCCTTGTCACGGCCGTCGTAGCCCGTGGTCACGTTGATCGTCATGTCCCTACCCAGGGTAGAGGGCCGCGGGGGCCCTCAACGGCCCGGCGAGGGCGTGGACGCGGGCGGGGGCGACGCCGGAGGCGACTCGGACGGGTCGATGTGGATCCGCTTGATGGTCTCGTCCGGCACCTGGACGCTCTTGCCCAGCAGCACGTACGACAGGTATCCGCCGGTCTCGCGGACGATGTAGTGGAACTGGGTGTCGCGGGTCTGCACGCTCGGGCCGCTGCGGGTCGGCGACGCGGCGGCCTTGATCCCGCTGTCCTCGGCCATCTTCTTGGAGCGCAGCCCGTGCCACGGGTCGGTGACGATCACGCCCGACGACCAGTGGTGCCGGTCGAACTCCTTGCCGACGGCCTTCATGCTCTCCAGCGTGTCGCGCCCGACGGGCACCTCGAAGACCCGGGAGGCGGGCACGCCGCCCCTGGTGATCAGCCAGTTGCGGCCGGCCCCGGCCTCGGTGTAGTTGTCGCCGGGCGCCTTGCCGCCCACCGTCACGATGGCCGGCGCGACGCCGCCGCGGTACAGCTCCAGGGCGTGCTGGAGCCGCCATTTCAGCGTCGGGGACGGCACCCCGTTGTACTGCGCGGCGCCCAGCACGATGATCGCGTCGGAGCGGGGGCGTTCGTCCTGGCGGGCCTGGTGCCAGATCCGCGCGCCGACGGCGAGCGGCGTCAGCACCGCGATCGCCAGCAGCCCCGCGACGATCCCGGCCGGGATCGTGAACCAGGGCGACCGGCGCCACCGGCCGCGCCCACGGCGCCGCCGCGGCCCGTCGGCCCGGTCGCCGGGCCCGTCCGTCTCGTCGTCTTCCGGCGTGAACTCCGGCAACTCCGCTTCCAACGTCATCGCATCGGACACGTTAGTGAGATGTTCCGGCATGTGCGCCAGGTTCGCCAGGACGGCGTGTCATCCGTCCCACAATCCCGGCGGCCGGTCCGGGCGTGCGGTGGCCGGCCGCCGGGCGGGACGTCAGCGGCTGTCGCTGCCCCCTGACGCGTTCGCGGCCTCGATGGCCGCGCGGCCCGCCTCCAGCCGCGCCACGGGGATGCGGAACGGGGAGCAGGACACGTAGTCGAGGCCGACCTCGTGGCAGAAGTGCACCGAGTCGGGGTCGCCGCCGTGCTCGCCGCAGATGCCGAGCTTGAGGCCGGGGCGCGCCCTGCGGCCCTCCTCGGCGGCGATCCGCACGAGCCTGCCGACGCCCTCGCGGTCGAGGGTCTCGAACGGCGACACCCCGAAGATCCCGAGTTCCAGGTAGCGGGAGAAGAACGCCGCCTCGACGTCGTCGCGGGAGAAGCCCCAGGTCGTCTGGGTGAGGTCGTTGGTGCCGAAGGAGAAGAACTCGGCGGCCTCGGCGATCTGCCCCGCGGTCAGCGCCGCCCGGGGCAGCTCGATCATCGTGCCGATCAGCGCCGGCACGTCCACCCCGGTCGACTCCCGGACCGCGGCGAGGATGCCGCGCGCCTCGTCCCGGACGGCCTCCAGCTCCTGGACCGCCCCGACCAGCGGGATCATGATCTCCGGGCGCGGGTCGCCGCCCGCCCGGCTGCGCGCCGCCGCGGCCTCGGCGATCGCCCGCACCTGCATGGCGAACAGACCGGGAATCACCAAACCGAGCCGCACGCCGCGCAGGCCCAGCATAGGGTTCTGCTCGTGCAGTCGGTTGACTGCTTCGAGCAGTCTCCGGTCCTTGGCGTCCGCTTCGTCGCCCGCGAGCGCGACCCTGACCGACAGCTCGGTGATGTCGGGGAGGAACTCGTGCAGCGGCGGGTCGATGAGCCGGATGGTGACGGGCAGTCCGTCCATCGCCTCGAAGATGCCCTCGAAGTCGCTCTTCTGGAGCGGCTCCAGGGCGTCCAGCGCGGCCTGCCGCCCGTCGTCGTCCTCGGCGAGGATGAGCTTCTCGACGAGCTGCCGCCGGTCGCCGAGGAACATGTGCTCGGTGCGGCACAGCCCGATGCCGGCGGCGCCGAACCGGCGGGCCCGGGCGGAGTCCCCCGGGTTGTCGGCGTTCGCGCGGACCTTCAGCGCGGCCCGCGCGTCGGCGTGCTCCATGACGCGGTGCACGGCCTTGACCAGGTCGTCGCCGTCCCCGGCCGGGAGCTGCCCCTCGAAGTAGCGGACGACGGGCGAGTCCTCGACGGGCACCTCCCCGAGGTAGACCTCGCCGGACGACCCGTCGATCGAGATGACGTCGCCCTCCCTGACGGTGACGCCGCCGGGCGCGGTGAAGTGGCCGCCCTTGACGTCGACGTCGAGCTCCTCGGCCCCGCAGACGCACGTCTTGCCCATGCCGCGGGCGACGACCGCGGCGTGCGAGGTCTTGCCGCCGCGGGAGGTCAGGACGCCCTTGGCCGCGACCATGCCGGCGAGGTCGTCGGGGTTGGTCTCGCGGCGGACGAGGATCACCTCCTCCCCGCGTCCGGCCAGCTCCACGGCGCGCTCGGAGGTGAACACGGCCTTGCCGACGGCCGCGCCCGGCGAGGCGTTCATGCCCTTGGTGATCTTCTGGACGCCGTCCACCCGGTCGGAGAAGCGGGGGAACATGAGCTGGGCGAGCTGATCGCCGGTGACGCGGCGGGCGGCCTCGTCCAGGTCGATGAGCCCCTGGTCGAGCAGCTGGCAGGCGATCCGGAACGCCGCGCCGGCGGTCCGCTTGCCGACCCGGGTCTGCAGCATCCACAGCTTCCCGCGCTCGATCGTGAACTCGATGTCGCACATGTCGCGGTAGTGGTTCTCCAGCGTCTCCATGATTTCGAGAAGCCGGTCGTAGGACGCCTTGTCGATGCGCTCCAGTTCCTTCAGCGGGACGGTGTTGCGGATGCCGGCGACGACGTCCTCGCCCTGGGCGTTCTGCAGGTAGTCGCCGTAGATGCCCTGCTGCCCGGAGGCGGGGTCGCGGGTGAAGGCCACGCCCGTCCCCGAGTCCAGGCCCATGTTGCCGAAGACCATCGAGCAGATGTTGACGGCCGTGCCGAGGTCGACGGGGATGCGCTCCTGCCGCCGGTAGAGGATGGCGCGGGGGGCGTTCCACGAGTCGAACACCGCCTCGACCGCCAGGTCCATCTGCTCGCGCGGGTCGGTCGGGAACTCGCGGCCCGCCTTCTCCCGTACGATGACCTTGAACCGGTCGACGAGCTCCCTGAGGTCGGCGGCGGTGAGGTCCCCGTCGTCGTCGCTCCCCCGGGCCCGCTTGACGTCCTCGACGGCGTCCTCGAACAGGTCGCCGTCGATGTCCATGACCGTCTTGCCGAACATCTGGATCAGCCGGCGGTAGGAGTCCCAGGCGAACCGCTCGTCGCCCGCCTGCGCGGCGAGGCCGTGCACGGACTCGTCGTTCAGCCCGACGTTGAGGACGGTCTCCATCATGCCCGGCATGCTGAACTTGGCGCCGGACCGTACGCTGACCAGGAGAGGGTCGTCGCTCTGGCCGAGCTTCTTGCCCATCGCCGACTCCAGGGCGGCCAGGTGGCGGTTCACCTCGTCCGCCAGGCCGTCCGGCAGGCTCCCGTGCTCAAGGTAGTGCCGGCAGGCCTCCGCGGTGATCGTGAACCCCGGCGGCACGGGCAGCCCGAGATTGGTCATCTCGGCCAGGTTGGCGCCCTTGCCCCCCAGGAGATCCTTGAGGTCCTTGTTTCCCTCAGTGAAGTCGTACACGAACTTCCGCACGGGGAGCTCCTTCTCGCTCCGGTTCCACCCAGTGGCAGTTCCAGGCCCGCCTCCGCGGGGCGCGCCGCACCGCGTCACCCCAGGCGGCGGCGGGTCCGCTGCCCTGTTTGCCGGGACTGTACCCGCGAACCCGGGACTTGCTCGGCGCCCGGTGCGCCGAGGGGAGTTTTCCCAGCTCAGACTGCGGATAGTGGTCTATTCCAATAGGGAGACCAGGGACACACCGCTGTCAACCGCCCTCCCCGGGGACCCCGTCCCCCGGGAGGCGGCCCGTACCCAAGACATGCCCATCGCGCGTGAGAGGGAATGATGAATCAAGGAGGTGACGTTGTGAGGCCGAAGGTCGCCGGCGGCCGGGCGGGAGATCCGTTCGCCCCCATCGCCGATTTCGGGTTCCTGTCCGACTGCGAGACGACCGCCCTGGTCGCGCCCAGCGGAAACATCGAGTGGATGTGCCTGCCCCGGATGGACTCGCCCAGCGTGTTCGGCTCCATCCTGGACCGCGACGCCGGATACTTCCGGGTCGGCCCGGCGGGGGTGGAGGTGCCCGCCGCGCAGCGCTACATCCCGGGAACCATGGTGATGGAGACCACCTGGTGGGTGCACGGCGGCTGGCTCGTGGTCACGGACGCGCTGCTCATGGGCCCGTGGCACCACGAGACGGAACGGTCCCACACGCACCGCAGGGCGCCCACCGACTACGACGCCGACCACGTCCTGTTGCGGATGGTGCGGTGCGTGAACGGGCAGGTACAGGTCCGGCTCGACTGCATGCCGGTGTTCGACTACGGGCAGACGCCGGCGCGCTGGGAGCACACCGGCTCCGGCTACCACGAGGCCGTCGCGCGCGGCAACGGCGTCGGGCTGCGCCTGTCCACCGACATGAACGTCGGGTTCGAGGGGTCGCTGGCCACGTCCCGGACGCTGCTGAAGCAGGGCGAGTCCAGGTTCGTGGCGCTGTCCTGGAGCGAGCACGCGGCGCCCTCGTCGTGGGAGGAGGCGCAGGACCGGCTCGTCTGGACCGTCCACCACTGGCAGCACTGGCTCGACCGGGGCCGCTTCCCCGACCATCCGTGGCGCAGCCACCTGCAGCGCAGCGCGCTGACCCTGAAGGGCCTGACGTTCGCCCCGTCCGGCGCGGTCGCGGCCGCGGCGACGACGTCGCTGCCCGAGACGCCGGGCGGCGACCGGAACTGGGACTACCGCTACACCTGGATCCGCGACTCCACGATGGCCCTCTGGGCGTTCTACACGCTCGGCTACGACTGGGAGGCCAACGACTTCTTCTACTTCATCACCGACGTCGCCGAGGCCGCCGAGGGCAAGCTGCAGATCATGTACGGGCTGGACGGGCGCGAGGAGCTGCCCGAGTCCACGCTCGACCACCTCACCGGCTACGACAACGCCCGCCCGGTGCGCATCGGCAACGAGGCGTACATGCAGGCGCAGCACGACGTGTGGGGCGCGATCATCGGCTCCATCTACCTGTTCGTGCGCAAGCGGGACCGGCTCGACGACCGGCTGTGGAAGATCGTCGTCAAGCAGGTCGAGGACGCGCTCGCCAACTGGCGCACGCCCGACTGCGGCATGTGGGAGGTGCGCGGCGAGCCGCAGCACTTCACCTCCTCCAAGGTGTTCTGCTGGGTCGCGGCCGACCGCGGGGCGCGGCTCGCCCGCATCCGCGGCGACCAGGAGCGGGCGCTCCGCTGGCAGGCCGCGGCCGACGAGATCCACGCCGACGTGCTCGCCAACGCGCTGGACGAGCGCGGCGTCTTCACCGCCCACTACGGCGCGACGGCCCTGGACGCCTCGGCCCTGCTGATCCCGCTGCTCGGCTTCCTGCCCGCCGACGACAAGCGCGTCCGGGAGACCGTCCTCGCCATCGCCGACGAGCTGTCGGAGGACGACCTCGTCCTGCGCTACCGCGCGGGCGAGACCGACGACGGGTTCGAGTCGGACGAGGGCACCTTCACGATCTGCTCCTTCTGGCTCGTCAGCACCCTGGTGATGGTCGGCGAGCTGGAGCGGGCCCGCGCCCTGTGCGAGAAGCTGCTGTCCTACGCGAGCCCCCTGCAGCTGTACGCCGAGGAGATCGACCCCCACACCGGCCGCCACCTCGGCAACTTCCCGCAGGCGTTCACCCACCTGGCGCTGATCAACGCGGTCATGCAGGTGATCAGGGCGGAGAACTCCTCGGACCAGCCGCCCCTGGCCTGACCCCCGGACCCGTGGCCGGGCCCGTCCCCGGCCACGGGATTCCTTGATCACGAGTGGGCGACGACCGCCCCGAAACACGGGTTCCTCCGGGTCGTCCGGCCTACGGTTTCGCCGTGAGCACGCCACCATCCCCTGACGACGTCCCGGAGACGCCCGCGCCGACCCCCGCCTGGGCGCCCCCGGACACGCTCGCCTCCACGCCGGAGGCCCCCGCGGCCCCGTCCTTCGAGACGCTCCCCGCCGCTGAGCACGGACCTGCTCCCCTGGCCGGAGGACCGCCGGCGCCGGTACGGAAGAAGCGGATCGCCATCGTCCTGGCCGCCACCGCGGTCCTGACGCTGGCCGCGGTGGTCGCAGGCTCGATCGTCTGGCCAAGGCTCGGCGCGTCGGACCGCGACCGGAAGGGCCGCGAGGTGACGGCCTCGGGGCTGCGCGCCGGCGACTGCTTCGAGGGCGGCGCCGTGAAACCCACCGACACGGTGACGGTCGTTCCGTGCACGCGGCCCCACACCAGCGAGGTCGTGGCCCGGCCGGTCCTCCCCGACGAGCCGTATCCGGGCTCGATGGAGGTCTATCTGCAGGCCAAGGAACTGTGCATGGCACGGAGCCTGCACCTCCTGAAGAGCCGGCACTTCGAGGATCTCGATGCGGCCCTTCTCGGCGGTGACGAGCAACTCTGGACGAAGGGCGACCGGTCGGTGATCTGCGTCATGCACTACCGGGGCACGGCGGGCCCGCTCACCACGCCGCTCGCGCAGACCATCGACCCGAACCGCAAGTTCTACCAGGAACTGCAGGTGGGCGACTGCGTGGCGAAGGGGCGGCCGGAGGTCCCGGTGAGCATCACCGTCGCCTGCACCGAACCTCATGAGAGCCAGGTGTACGCGACCGACTGGATCGAGCTGGACGCAGAGTACGCGCCCGGTGACTTCCCGCCCTATCCCGGCCAGAGCGCCATGGAGAAGAGGGCGGGCCGCCTCTGTGACGAGCAGGGGCGGAAGATCCTCGCACACGACTCGCTCCCGGATGGCCTGCGACTCGGCTACCTCGCGCCGGACAAGGTCAACTGGCGCGAGGGCATCCTGGCGATGGTGTGCCTGGTTCAGTCGGCGGCTCCGCTGCGCAGCTCTGTGCTGCCCTGACCGTGCGGTCCGTGACCGCCGCGCTCGGGACGGCGAGCGCGGCGGTCGCGGTGGGTCAGACGACCGCTCCCGAACTGTCGGGGGTGCGGTGGACCGGTCTGGACTTCTGCTTGCGCTGGGGTGGCGGGGCCTTGGTGTGGCGCTCCAGGACGACCGCCAGCGGCGTCGCGGTGAAGACGCTGGAGTAGGTGCCGACGACGATGCCGATCAGTAGCGCGATGGCGAAGTCCGTCAGGGAGTCGCCGCCGAGGACGGCCAGCGCCGCCAGGATGAACAGGGCGCCCACGCCGGTGTTGATCGTCCGCGGGACGGTCTGCAGCGTGCCGCGGTTCGCGATGTCGGCGAACCGGCCCTTCGGATTCGCGGCCCACATCTCCCGGACGCGGTCGAACACCACGACCGAGTCGTTCACCGAGTAGCCGATGATCGTGAGCAGCGCGGCGAGGAAGACGCCGTCGATCGGTTTGCCCAGCCAGGCGAAGATCCCGGTGACGATCGCGATGTCGTGGAACATGGCGAGCACCGAGCCCGCCGCGAACGTCCAGCGGAACCGGAGCGTCAGGTAGGCGAGCTGGGCCAGCAGGGCCACGCCGAGGGCGATGAGGGCCTTGGTCCGCAGCTCGTCGCCGAGGCTGGGGCCGATCAGCTCGTCGCGCTGCTTGGCGGCGCCGCCGCCCTCCTTCGCGAGGGCGTCCTGGATGCGCTTCTCCTCCGCGTTGCTCAGGTCGGCCGTCCGGACCGAGATGTCGTCCTTCCCGGAGGTCTGGACGACGGCGCGCGGGAACCCGGCCTCGGCGACGGCGGCGCGGGCGGTGTCGATGTCGACGTGCCTGGAGGTGGAGTACTCGACCAGGCGTCCGCCGGTGAACTCCACGCCGAAGTTCAGGCCGCGGGCGAAGATCCCCGTGACGGCGAGGACGACGGCGAGCGCGGACAGGCCGAGCCACAGCCGGCTGCGCTTCATCAGGTCGGGGCCGCTCTCCTCCAGCCACCGCCGGATGCGGCCGGCGCCGCCGATCCCGCCCGCCCTGCCCTTGCTGAGCCGGGGCATGCGGGCGGCGGCGGCGTCGGTGAGCACCCGGCTCAGCAGCATCGCGGAGACGAGGGACCCCAGCACGCCGATGACCAGCGTGACGCCGAAGCCCTTCACCGGCCCGGAGGCCAGGAAGAACAGCAGGCCGGCGGCCAGCAGGGTGGTGGCGGCCGAGTCGGCGATCGCCGACCACGCCTTGTTGAACCCGACGCCCAGTGCGGTCCGCGCGCTGCGGCCCGGTGCCGCGGCGCGCTCCTCTCTGGCGCGTTCGAAGGCCAGCACGTTGGCGTCGATCGCCATGCCGATGGCCAGGACGAACCCGGCGAGGCCGGGCAGCGTCAGGGTGGCGCCGACCGCGACGAGGGCGCCGTAGGAGATCAGCGCGTACCCGGCGAGGGCGACCGTGGCGAGCAGGCCCGCCAGCCGGTAGACGGCCACGATGAACAGGCCGGTCAGGATGATGCCGATGACGGCGGCGCGGGCGCTGGCGTCGATCGCCGCGTCGCCGAGCGTCGGGCCCACCACCCGCTGCTCGATGATCTTCACGGGGACGGGCAGCGAGCCGCCCTGGATGAGCGCCGCGAGGTCCTTGGCCTCGGAGGGGCTGAAGTCCCCGGTGATCTGGGTGGAGCCGCCGGTGATGCCGACGCCGCAGGCGACGCTCTCGGTGACCTGCGGCGAGGAGATCACCTTGCCGTCCAGCACGATGGCGACGCGCCGCTCGTCGCCGGCCGCGCAGGCGGCCTTGGCGGTGAGCCGCTCCCAGGTGGCGCCCCCGCCGCCCTTGAACCGGACGTCGACGGCCCAGCCGCCGAGGTTCTGCGGGTCGTAGGAGGCGCTCGCCGAGCCGATCCCGGCGCCGGTGAGCGCCGCGGGGCCGATCAGGATCCGCTGCCCGCTCTCGTCGGGGATCAGCTGCTGCCCCTGCGCCGGCGCGCCCGCCCCGGCCAGCACCGGGTGGGCGGTGAGCTGCGCGGTCTTGCCGATGGCCGCGGCGGCGCGGGTCGGGTCCTGGACGTCCGGCAGCTCGACGATCAGCCGCCGGTCGCCGGACCGGGTGATGGACGACTCGGCGACCCCGAGCGCGTCGACGCGCCGGTGCAGCACCTCGCGGGCGCGGTCGGTGGACTCCCGGTCGGCCTTCACGGCCGGGGAGTCCTGGGTCTCCAGGACGATCTGGGTGCCGCCGCGGAGGTCGAGGCCGAGGCGGGCGGGTTTGGACCAGGCGAAGTAGAACGATGTGGCGAGCACGGCGAACGCCAGTACCGCCCGCACCACGTTGGCGCGAGTCAAGGGGAACCTCCACGCGGAGACGTCGGCACCGCACGTCGGCGTGCGGCACCGGGGAAAGAGAGCTCAGATCCCTGTGGAGGCGGGCGGGGCGCGCCCGCGCGGGGCTCCCCGCGGCGCGATGTCGGGCGCGACGTGCGCGGCGGCGGCCCGGGCGAGGCGCCCGGACGGCGGGCGGACCTCGTCGCCGGAGGCGGGAGGCGTCGCGTGCTCGGGGTGGGCGTACGGCGCCGCGGCCCCGGCCGCGTGCAGCGCGGTGGCGGCGATGGCGCTCTGCGTGCGTCCGGCCGTGCGCGACTTGGTGGCGGCCCGGGTGCGGGCGGGCCCCTGGTGCACCGCCCCGATACGGACGCCGGAGATCGTGCCGGTGGAGGACGCCCTGCCCTGCGCGCCGCCGGCCGGCATGCCCGCGCCGACCGGCCCGGCGACGAAGCCGAGGAGGCCGAGCACGACGACGAGCAGCCGTGCGACGGGCCGCCGGAAGGCGGGATGGCGCGGGTCGCCCATTCCGCCCTCCTCCCCCGGTCTCCGGCGGGTCGCTCGCCCGCCCGTTCCCGCCAACCTAGCCCACGTTCGCGCGGCCCGGCGCCGCCGTCCGGGCTCAGCAGGGGTTTCCCGCGAAGGCGGGTCCGTCAAGGCGGGCGGGCGTGACAAAGCCCTGGCCCGCCCCCGGCCGTACGGCCTTACCAGCAGACACTGGCGGGTGTCCCGATCCGGCCAGGCCGCAGTCGTCCGCCCGCCATTGCCCCGGCGATTTATGCGAATTACTTTCGCGTATGCCCACCCCGAACCGGACAGAGGAGTCTCCGGTGGCACGAATCAGACAGACCGCGATCGTCGGAACCGCCGCACTGGCCGTCCTCGCCGCGGGGGTCGCCCCCGCGTACGCAGCGGGCACGACCATCCGCAAGGGCTCGGCCACGGCCGCCGCCTACTCCGGCAACGTGCAGGCCTCGCTGCTCGGCACCGCGACGGTCAGCAGCTCGCTCGGCAGCGGCTCCTGCAGCCAGTCGACGATGACCGGCTCCATCAACTCCGACGGCACCGGGCTGAACGTCAGCTCCGCCACCTTCACCGGCACCGGCGGCGGCGCCTGCACCGGCAGCACCAGCGCGACGATCACCTCGCAGAACCTGCCGTGGACGGGCGGCAACGTCACCTTCGACGCCGCCCACACCGGCGGCCGCGACGCCACCGTCACGATCGCCAACTTCAAGGTGAAGGCCGTGATCAACCTCCTCGGCGGCGTCACCTGCGTGTTCGGCGGCAACCTCACCGCCAACGGCTACAACGGCAACAACGCCTCGCGGCCGGTCACCAGCAGCAGCGAGGCGCAGGTCGGCGTGCAGAACGCCACGGTCAACAAGCAGTCGGGCAGCAGCTTCCTCTGCCCGTCCACCGCCAGCGTCACCGCCACGTACGCGCTGCGCGGCGAGACCGTCGCCGGGTCCGGCACCTTCAACCAGTCCCTCTACGTCACCAGCTGACCGGAGGCCGGAGCGGAGCTCCCGAAGAGGCGGTAAGCCCCCTCACGACGTGCTCCCGGGAAAGGACGGGCCGCCCCGCACGCGGGGCGGCCCGTCTCGCCGTCATCCGGGCGTCGCCCGGCCCCGGGTCAGCAGCCGACGAGCTGCGCCGCGAGGAACGACTCGACCTGGCTGAGCGCGATGCGCTCCTGGCTCATCGAGTCGCGCTCCCGGACGGTCACCGCGTCGTCCTCCAGGGTGTCGAAGTCGACGGTGACGCAGAACGGGGTGCCGATCTCGTCCTGGCGGCGGTAGCGGCGGCCGATGGCGCCGGCGTCGTCGAAGTCGACGTTCCAGTTGCGGCGCAGCTGCGCGGCGAGGTCGCGGGCCTTCGGGGACAGGTCGGCGTTGCGCGACAGCGGCAGCACCGCGACCTTGACGGGGGCGAGCCGCCGGTCGAGCCGCATGACCGCGCGCTTCTCCAGCTTGCCCTTGGCGTTGGGCGCCTCGTCCTCGGCGTAGGCGTCCATCATGAAGGTGAGCGTGCAGCGGTCGACGCCCGCCGCGGGCTCGATCACGTATGGGGTGAACCGGTCGCCGGACTCCTGGTCGAAGAACGACAGGTCGGCGCCGGACGCCTTGGAGTGCGTCGTCAGGTCGTAGTCGGTGCGGTTGGCGATGCCCTCCAGCTCGCCCCACTCGCTGCCGACGAAGTCGAAGCGGTACTCCACGTCGACGGTGCGCTTGGAGTAGTGCGACAGCTTCTCCTGCGGGTGCTCGAAGAGCCGCAGGTTCTCCTTGCGGATGCCGAGGTCAACGTACCACTGCATGCGCTCGTCGATCCAGTACTGGTGCCATTCCTCGTCGCTGCCGGGCTTGACGAAGAACTCCATCTCCATCTGCTCGAACTCGCGGGTCCGGAAGATGAAGTTGCCTGGCGTGATCTCGTTGCGGAACGACTTGCCGACCTGGCCGATGCCGAACGGCACCTTGCGGCGCGCGGACTGCTGGACGTTCAGGTAGTTGATGAAGATGCCCTGCGCGGTCTCGGGGCGCAGGTAGGCCAGGCCCGACTCGTCCTCGACGGGGCCGAGGTAGGTCTTGAGCAGGCCGTTGAACATCTTCGGCTCGGTGAACGAGCCCTTCACGCCGCAGTTCGGGCACGAGATGTCGGCGAGGCCGTTCGCGGGCGGGCGGCCGTGCTTCTCCTCGTAGGACTCCTCCAGGTGGTCGGCCCGGAAGCGCTTGTGGCAGGACTGGCACTCGGTGAGCGGGTCGACGAACGCCTGGACGTGGCCGCTGGCCTCCCAGACCTCGCGGGCCAGGATGACGCACGAGTCGAGGCCGACGACGTCGTCGCGGCCCTGCACCATCGACTTCCACCACTGGCGCTTGACGTTGTTCTTCAGCTCGACGCCGAGGGGGCCGTAGTCCCAGGAGGCGCGGAGCCCGCCGTAGATCTCGCTCGACGGGTAGACCAGGCCTCGCCGCTTGGCGAGGTTGACGATCGTGTCCAGCACATCGGAACGGCGTGCCATCGAAAGATTCTCCATCCGGCTGGCGGTCGGCGGGAACAGTGAGTGCGCCCCGGTCCCGCGGCGACGGCGGGCGGCGGCGAGTGTGATCCCCGGTGATGTGCTCCGGGGCGGCGGCGCCGCCGCCGGAGAGTGGCCCCCAGCTTAGGGCACGGGGGCCCCTGAGCAGGACTCAGTAAACGCGCCCGTCGGCGATGTCGCTGTCGACGTTCAGGGTGACCCCGCCGTGCGTCTCCCGGTGGCCGCCGCGGTACTGCTTGACGCGGCGGTGCGGCGCCCACCAGGCGTCCGGCATGAACGGGTCGCCGTAGACCTTGGCCCTCCGGTCCCAGTTGGCGAACCAGACGCAGGTGGGCTTGCTGATCGAGGACCGTCCCACGTCGCGGATGCCGGACTTGGAACTGCTGTAGAGGCACGGCTGGTAACCCTCGGTCTTCAGCCGGTCGACCCAGTTGTCGACGAACCGGAGGACGGCCGCCCTGCAGGAGCTCTTCTTGTGGTTGTAGGCCTCCATGTCGTAGTAGAGCGGCTTGCCCTGCGGGATGCCGAGGGCCCTTGCCCGGCGGGCCGCGTCGACGGCGGCCAGGGTGCCCTGCGAGGCGGCGCTTCCGGCGGAGAAGCGCTGCGGGCGGCTGCCGCACGGCGCCTGGAGGCCCACGTAGGTGGCGGTGAGGCGGTAGCCCATGGCGCGGACCTGCCTCACCCACGACGCGGTGAGGTTCGGCTGGGCGCATCCCCGCGCCGCTCCGCCGATGTAGATGTTGGTCACCTTGAACGAGGGCCGCCAGGCCCTCATGGTCGCCAGGGACGGGGCCGTGCAGGTGTCGAACCCCTTGCCGCGCACCCACGAGCGCTCCAGCGCGATCCCCTGGCCGGCCGACGGGCTCTCGGCGGGCGCCGGGCCGTCCGTCGGCACCGGGCCCCCGCTCGGCGCCGTCCCCTCGGCCGGCGCGGAGGGGACGGCGGTCGCCACCCGGCGGACGTCCGGCTTGGACGGCGCGGCGGTCCACCGGCCGGACAGCCGGGTGCCGCGCAGGATCCGCTGGAGCCCGGTGGGGTCCCTGCCGTACACGCCGGTGATCGTGACCCCGGCCTCGGGGAGGGTGAGGCGCGTCTCGTGGTCGACGGTCCGCGGCACGGTCAGCGAGGCGAGCTTGTCGGCGTGCACGACGGTCCGCGCGGTCCGCCCGTCCCCCGCGGGCTGGATGTGGACGGCCTCGGTGCGGCCGACGGCGCGGGCCGGGCAGTCCGGCTGCGGGCCGGGGCGGCCGAGGTAGACCGCGTGCCGGTCGTAGCGGACGCACAGCGACGGATGCCGGTCGAGCCGGTGCACCTTCCAGCCGGCCGGGACGGGGACGCGCAGCCCCCGGTACTCGACCACGCGGCCGTGCGGGCTCCCCTCGCCCCCGGCCGGCCCCCTCAGGGACTGTGCGGCGGCCTGATGGGCCGCGGGCCGCGCGGGGGACGTCCCGGCGACGGTGAGGGCGGCGGCGACGGCCGCCGCCCCGGACGACACACTGAACAGGACGGCATGGCGCATCACAGCTCCCCCGCAGGCCACGGCATGATCATCTGCCGCAAGGATGACCTGGGCGGACGCGCCGAAACCGGGAGGGGTCGCTTCTTGACCGCCGATTGCCCGCATACTGACCGGGCCCGCCCGGGGGCGGCCCGGACGGCCGCTCAGGCGGAGGAGACCACCTCGTAGGCGCCGGGCTCGTCCACGGCGAAGGCGGCGAGGGGCATGAACCGGAGCCGCACGTCGTAGGCGCCGAGCGCGCGGCGGTAGTGCCCCGCGCCGTCCCACTCGGTGACGAGGGCCCACAGGCCGGGGTCGTCGACGGTCCGGGCGAGCCGGCCGGAGCGGAAGCCGGTGCTCGCGGCCAGCGCCGCCAGCACCGCGGTCATGCCCTCGGCGAAGCCGCCGGACTCCTCGTCCGGCACCCGGTACCGGGTTATCGCGATCATCCGTCCATCCTGGCAGTACGTTGGGCGTGTGGAGACGAGAGGTGAGCGCGCGACGGGACTGCGGGCGGCCGTCGAGCGGCGCAGCGCGACCGCGGTGGTGTTCCTGCACCGGATGCCGCGGTGGATCCTGCTCGTCGCCGTGTTCGTGCTGCTGGTGATCGGCATGGCCGGGACCGGCTGGGTGGCCGCGGCCGGGCTGCTGGTGCTCGCCGCCGCGCTCGGCTGGTTCGCCTACCTGAACTGGCCCGCGCTGGACGGGTCGGGCAGGGTCCTGCGCCTCGCGGCGCTGGCCGTCCTGGTGGGGTTCGCCCTGGGACGCGGCATCGGTCGGTTTTGACAACCGTTTTCATCTTCGTCCATAATCGCACCGTGCCCCCTCTCCGCGCAGCCCTGCGAACCGCCCCGGCGGCGCTCGCCCTGGCCGGGCTCGCGGCGGCCCTGACGGGCTGCGCCGGCGCCGACGCGGACGTCCCGCCCGGCAGGACCGCGGTGGTCGCGTCCTTCTACCCGATGGCCTGGCTCGCGGAAGAGGTCGGCGGCGGCGACGTGCACGTCCGGACGCTCACCAGGCCCGGAACCGAGCCGCACGACCTGGAACTGACGGCGCGGCAGGTCGCGAACGTCCAGGACGCCGACTACGCCCTCTACGTCAGGGGCGTCCAGCCCGCCGTGGACGACGCGGTCCGCAAGCACGCGAAGGGCAGGTCGCTCGACGCCGCGAGCCTCGTGCCGAAGCTGCCCCCGCCCGGCGAGACCGACGACGAGGAGGCCCACGACGGCGTCCGGCACCGCGAGGCTTCCTACGACCCGCACATCTGGCTCGACCCGAGCCGGATGGCGACCGTCGCCACCGCGCTGGGCGAGCGGCTGGCCGCCGCCGACCCCGGCCGCGCGGCCGGCTACCGCACGCGCGCCCGGGCGACCGCACAGGCGCTGAACGGCCTCGACCGCGAGTTCCAGGACGGCCTGCGGTCCTGCGCCCGCCGGGAGATCGTGACCGCGCACGCCGCGTTCGGCTACCTCGCGGACCGCTACCGGCTCCGGCAGATCGCGGTCGCCGGCGTGGACCCGGCCGGCGAACCGGCCCCGAAACGGCTCGCGGAACTGTCCCGGCTCGTCTCCTCCACCGGCGCGACCACGGTCTTCACCGAGACCCTGGCCAGCTCGAAGGTGGCCGGGAGCCTGGCGCGGGAGGCGGGCGTGCGGACGGCCGTCCTCGACCCGGCCGAGGGCGTGGCGGACGGGGCGTCCGGCGACTACCTGACGATCATGCGAGAGAACCTGCGGACCCTGCGGCCCGCGCTGGAGTGCTCATGAACGCGTCCACCGCCCCGCCGCTGGCGATGACCGGCGGCCTCGTCCGCCGCGACGGCCGCGCGGTGCTCACCGGCGTCGACCTGCGGGTGGAGGCCGGCGACGTGCTCGCCGTCCTCGGGCCGAACGGGGCCGGCAAGTCCACGCTCGTCAAGGCGCTGCTCGGGCTCGTCCCGCTGGCCGCCGGCCGGACGGAGATCTACGGCGAGCCGCCCGCGCGGTTCCGCGACTGGAGGCGGATCGGCTACGTGCCGCAGCGGCTGCCGATGGGCGGCGGCGTGCCGGCGACGGTCCGCGAGGTCGTGGCGTCCGGCCGGGTGGCCCGGCGGTCGCGCTGGCGGCCCGCGCCGCTCGCCGACCGGGCGGCCGACCGCGCCGCCGTCGACCGCGCCCTGGAGACGGTCGGGCTCGCCGGGCGGGCCCGCGACTCGGCGCACCTGCTGTCGGGCGGCCAGCAGCAGCGGGTGCTGATCGCCCGCGCCCTCGCCGGCGAGCCCGACGCGTTCGTGATGGACGAGCCGACCGCCGGCGTGGACGCGGGCAGCCAGGCGGCGCTCGCGTCGGCGCTGCACGGGCTGGCCCGCGCCGGGCGCACGGTCGTCCTCGTCGCGCACGAGCTCGGGCCGATGGAGCCGCTCGTCACCCGCACGGTCGAACTCGGGCACGGCCGCGTCGTCCGCGAGACCGCCCGGCAGACCCTCGAAAGGCCCGCGTGACCGAGATGCTGCAGTACGACTTCATGCGCGTCGCCCTGGTGATGGCGGTGCTCATCGGGCTGACCGCCCCCGCCGTGGGGACGTTCGTCGTCCAGCGCAGGCTGTCCCTGCTCGGCGACGGCGTCGGCCACATCGCGCTGACCGGCATCGGGCTGGGGCTGCTCACCAGCACCTCCCCCGTCCTCGGCGCGCTGGTGGTGTCGGTGCTCGGCGCCGTCGCGATCGAGGTGCTGCGAGCGCGCAGCCGCAGCGGCGCGGACGTCGTTCTCGCCCTGCTGTTCTACGGCGGGCTGGCGGGCGGGGTCATCCTGACCAGCGTCGACGGCGGCGGCTCGGCGGGCCTGCAGTCCTACCTGTTCGGCTCGATCAGCAGCGTGACGGTGAACGACCTGTACGTCGTCGCGGGGCTCGCCGCGGTCGTGCTGGCGATCGTCGCGGTGTTCGGGCGCGAGCTGTTCCTGCTCTGCCAGGACGAGGAGGTCGCGCGGGCGGCGGGGCTGCCCGTCCGGTTCCTCAGCGTGCTGATCGCCGCGACCGCCGCGGTCACGGTGGTGATCTCGATGCGCGCGATCGGGCTGCTGCTCGTCAGCGCGCTGATGGTCGTCCCCGTGGCGGCGGCGCAGCAGCTCACGCGGGGATTCTGGAGCACGATGCTGGGCGCGATGGGGATCGGTGTACTGTCGGCCGTGGCGGGCCTGGCGGGTTCCTTCCAGTACGATCTTCCCCCGGGCCCCTCGATCGTGTTGCTGGCGCTCGCGGTGTTCGTGGCCGCGGTCGCCGGGGGCTCGGTGGTGCGCCGCAGGCGCTCCCGCGCCGCGGCCGGAGCCGTCGCCGCGGGGGACGCAGGGCCCGGCGCCCCGCCGCGCGTGGATGCCGAGGCGGAGGTGCTGAGGGGATGACGACGGCCCGCCGGGACGCGGTACGGCAGGTGCTGGCCGGCTGCGAGGGGTTCCGCAGCGCCCAGGACATCTACGCCGACCTGCGCGCCGACGGTTCCAAGATCGGCCTCACCACCGTCTACCGGGCGCTGCAGGCGCTCAGCGACGCGGGCGAGGTCGACGTGCTGCGCACCGACGAGGGCGAGGCCGTGTACCGCGCCTGCCGCACCGAGCAGCACCACCACCACCTGGTCTGCCGCGACTGCGGCCGGACGGTCGAGGTCGAGGGGCCGGCCGTGGAGCGCTGGGCGGACACGATCGCCGCCGAGCACGGCTTCGTCGACATCACCCACACCGTCGAGGTCTTCGGGACGTGCGCGAACTGCGCCGCGAAGCCGTCCTGAAGCCCGAAAACCCCCCGCGCCCGCAGGTCCGCGGCCCGAAGCCGCTCCTGAACTCGGACAAGCCCGGTATTTCACACGCTCCGTAGGCAATTCTTGTCAAATTGCTACATCTACTTCCCAGTAGCCCTATGTCATAAATGTCCCGTCGCCACGGCGGGCCCGACGGAGGGTTCTCGGGGGAGCGTGGCGCCCGCACGAGAGGGCGTTCATGACAAGACGGGCGTTCACCAGCCGAAGGATCACGCTCCTGGCCTCGGCGACGTTGCTCGCGTCGGCCGCCACCGCGCTCCCCGCCTCCGCGCGGCAGCCGGCGTCCCCACCGGGTCCGCGCGCCGCCGCCGAACACGCGCTCCGCGCGCTCACCGGCCGCGCCGCCGAGGTGCGCGGCGGCGACGGGCAGGCGTTCCAGGTCGTCGGGGTCGGTCTCGACCGCGACGGCACCTCGCACACCCGCATGACCCGCACCTACGACGGCCTGCCCGTCCTCGGCGGCGACATCGTCGTCCACGAGACGGCGGCCGGGACGTGGCGCGGCACCAGCCTCACCCTCGCCAAGGCGCCGTCGGACTCCAGCCCGGAGGTCTCCGCCAAGACCGCCCAGAAGCGCGCCGCCACCAAGAGCCGCAAGGCCGACGGCTCCCCCGCGCTCGTCGTGGAGTCCCGCACCGCCGACCACGCGCCCCGCCTCGCCTGGCGCGTCCAGACCGTCGGGAAGAAGGCCGACGGGACGCCCAGCCGCGTCTTCACCTCGGTGGACGCCGCGACCGGCGAGGTCCTGCTCCGCGAGGAGACGATCAAGACCGAGGCGGGCGACGGCAAGTCCCTCTACACCGGCACGGTCCCGCTCCAGACGACGCTGTCCGGCAGCACCTACCAGCTGAAGGACCCGACGCGCGGCAACACCTACACCGGGGACGCCCAGAACGACACCGACCTGTGCTTCCTCAGCTGGTGCTTCCACCGGGCCCCCGCCACGCTGTTCACCGACGCCGACAACCACTGGGGCAGCGGCACCACGTCCGACCGCGCCACCGTCGCCGTGGACGCCCAGTTCGGCACCAACGAGACCTGGGACTTCTACAAGAACGTCTTCGGCCGCACCGGCATCGCGGGCGACGGCAAGGGCTCCTACAACCGCGTCCACTACGGCAGCGGCTACGCCAACGCCTTCTGGGACGACTCGTGCTTCTGCATGACCTACGGCGACGGTGACGGAAGCCAGCTCGGCCCGCTCACGTCCCTGGACGTGGCCGCGCACGAGATGAGCCACGGCGTCACCAGCTCCACCGCGAACCTCACCTACAGCGGGGAGTCCGGCGGGCTGAACGAGGCGACGTCCGACATCATGGCCGCCGCCGTGGAGTTCTACGCCAACAACTCGGGCGACGTCGGCGACTACCTGGTGGGCGAGGAGGTCGTCCTGCCCGGCTTCGGCAAGCCGGCGCTGCGCTTCATGGACAAGCCCAGCAAGGACGGCAGCTCCGCCGACTCCTGGTCGACCGGCACCAAGAACCTCGACGTGCACTACTCCTCGGGCGTCGCCAACCACTTCTACTACCTGCTGTCCGAGGGCAGCGGCGCGAAGACGATCAACGGCGTCTCCTACAACAGCCCCACGTCCAACGGCTCCACGGTCACCGGCATCGGCCGCGACGCCGCCACGAAGATCTGGTACCGGGCGCTGACCACGTACATGACGTCCTCGACCAACTACGCGGGCGCGCGCACCGCGACGCTGAACGCGGCCAAGGACCTCTACGGCGCGGGCAGCACCCAGTACAACACCGTGGCCGCGGCCTGGTCCGCGGTGAACGTCGGCTAGCACCGATCCGCAGGCGGAACGCCCCGCGCCGGTCTCCGGCGCGGGGCGTTCCCGCGGTTCGGGTGATCCACCGGGCGCGCCATGGTGAAGAATCAGGGCATGGCTACGACACGCACCGCGAACGCGCATTGGGAAGGCTCTCTGCTGGAGGGCCAGGGGACCGTCTCGCTGGACTCCTCGAAGCTCGGCACCTACGACGTGACCTGGGCGTCGCGGGCGGAGGAGCCCGGCGGCCGGACGAGTCCCGAGGAGCTCATCGCCGCCGCGCACTCCACCTGCTACTCCATGGCGCTCTCGCACGGCCTCGCCGGCGCCGGCACTCCGCCGGAGAAGGTGGACACCAAGGCCGAGGTCACCTTCCAGCCGGGCGAGGGCATCACCGGCATCCACCTGACCGTCCGGGCCAGCGTCCCCGGCCTGTCCGCGGCCGACTTCGAGAAGGCCGCCCAGACCGCCAAGGAAGGCTGCCCCGTCAGCAAGGCCCTCACCGGAACCAAGATCACCCTAGACGCAGCTCTTGTTTAAGGCAGTGCCCTCCTCCTTCGGGCCCTGAAGGCCCTCCATCGTCGGGCACTGCGTGCGATCGCTGCATCGCTCCGGCTCGCCTGGCGGCTCGCTGCGCGATCAGTTTCTTGCTTCGCTCGAAACTGCCTTCGGACGCGATCGCGACCGTCGAGGTCGTCGCGTGGTCCCGGCGGTGGCTGGACTCCACCTGGGCGCCTGGAGGGGCCTGACGAAGGTGGTTGGGGGTGGGGCGCTCGCCTCACCCCCAACCGCAACAAACGTGGTCATACGCTCCCAGGCGCCTGACTCAAAGGAGCCGCATTGGGCACAGCCCCTCCGTAGCGGCGGTCTCTGGATGCGTAGAGTTCGCAGGCGTGCCAGAGGTGGCGGCGGTCGAAGTCGGGCCAGAGCGTGTCGAGGAAGACCATCTCCGCGTAGGCCGACTGCCAGATCAGGAAGTTGGACGTGCGCTGCTCCCCGGAGGAGCGCAGGAACAGGTCGACGTCGGGGATGCCGGGCTCGTCCAGGTAGCGGGCGAAGACCTTCTCGTTGATCTTGCCGGGGTCGAGGCGGCCGTCCCGGACGTCCCGGGCGATCGCGGCGGCCGCGTCGGCGATCTCGGCGCGGCCCCCGTAGTTCACGCAGAACTGCAAGGTGAGGACGTCGTTGTCGCGCGTCATCTCCTCGGCCGTCTCCAGCTCCCTGATGACGCTGCGCCACAGCCGGGGCCGCCGGCCCGCCCAGCGCACCCGCACGCCCATCGAGTGGAGCTGGTCGCGGCGGCGGCGGATCACGTCCCGGTTGAAGCCCATGAGGAAGCGCACCTCGTCGGGCGAGCGCTTCCAGTTCTCGGTGGAGAACGCGTACGCCGACAGGTAGGGGACGCCGAGCTCGATCGCGCCCATGATCACGTCGAAGAGCGAGTCCTCGCCGCGCTTGTGGCCCTCGGTGCGCGGCAGGCCGCGCTCCTTGGCCCAGCGGCCGTTGCCGTCCATGACGATGGCGACGTGCCGCGGTACCAGGTCCGCGGGGATCGGGGGCGGGGTGGCGCCGTCCCGGTGCGGGTCCGGAGGCGATACGGCCCTGCTCAAACTCTCTCCCTCTCGGTGTCGTCGTCGCGCGTCTCGCGCTCCACATGGCGCAGGGAACGGATCCCGTGCTCCAGATGCCACTGCAGGTAGGCGGCCACCAGGCCGCTGGTCTCCATCCGGTGGCGCTGCTCGCTGGCGTCCGCGTACTCCCAGTCGCCGCGCAGCAGCGCCAGCATCAGCGCGAACGTCGGCGGCGCCGGGGTCGCGGCGCCCGGCTGGCGGCAGCCGGCGCACACCGCGCCGCCCGCCGCGATGGCGAACCCGCGCAGCCCGCCGCGGTTGCCGCACCGGCAGCACTCGTCGAGCGCGGGCGCCCAGCCCGCGACCGACAGCGAGCGCAGCAGGTAGGCGTCCAGGACGAGCCGGGGGTCGTGGGAGCGCTCGGCGAGGGTGCGCAGCCCGCCGACCAGCAGCAGGAACTGCCGCAGCGCGGGCTCGCCCTCCTCGGCGGTGAGCTTCTCCGCGGTCTCCAGCATCGCCGTGCCCGCCGTGTAGCGGGGGTAGTCGGTGACCAGCGCCTCCCCGTACGGGCGCAGCGTCTCGGCCTGCGTGATCAGGTCGAGGGAGCGCCGCTCGTACAGCTGCAGGTCCACGTGCGTGAACGGCTCCAGCCGCGCGCCGAACCGGGACCTGGTCTTGCGGACCCCCTTGGCGGCGGCGCGGATCCGGCCGGTCCGCCGGGTCAGCACCGTCACGATGCGATCGGCCTCGCCCAGCTTCTGGGTGCGCAGGACGATGCCTTCGTCGCGGTACAGGGTCACCCGTTCATTCTGACGCACGCCGCTCGATGCCTCGGTGCGCCGGGGGCATCTCCCCAGGATCTTCACAAGTCACAGCAGTGACCTCGCTGCGCCGCAAGGCGAACACACAACGTGACCGGATTCGGCCGTAGCGGTCCCCCGAAAGTCATGGCTGGAAACACGGGCACCTGGCAGCGTTGTGGCATGAGATGCCACATCGTGCCACCGCACATGCTGGAGCGGATCGCCCGCGATGCCGAGGACCCGGCCATACGCGGCCGGGCCCGCCGTACGCTGGCGCTCACCTCCGCCCAGTTCACCGAGCGGCGGACGGCCGCGGCCGGGGCCCCCTCCCCGTCCGAGGACTTCGTCCCCGACCGGACGATCAACGACGCCGGGCACCGCGAGGAACTGCCCGGCCGCACCGTGCGGGCGGAGGGAGCCCCCGCCACCGGCGACCCGACCGCCGACCGGGCCTACGACTGGCTCGGAACGACCTTCGACTTCTTCGAGGCCGTGTACCGGCGCGACTCCATCGACGGGGCGGGCCTCCCGATGGTCTCGACCGTCCACTACGGCGACAAGTACGACAACGCCTTCTGGAACGGCGAGCAGATGGTGTACGGCGACGGCGACGGCGTCCTGTTCACCGACTTCACCGCCCCCCTCGACGTCACCGGGCACGAGCTCGTCCACGGCGTCACCCAGTACACCGCGAACCTGGAGTACTACGGCCAGTCCGGCGCGCTCAACGAGTCCGTGTCCGACGTGTTCGGCTCGCTCGTCAAGCAGTGGCACCTCGGCCAGACCGCCGACCGGGCCGACTGGCTCATCGGGGAGGGGCTGCTCGCCCCGGGCGTCAACGGCGTCGCGCTGCGCTCCATGAAGGAGCCCGGCACCGCCTACGACGACCCGCAACTCGGCAAGGACCCGCAGCCCGGCCACATGGACGACTACCTCGACACCTACCGGGACAACGGGGGCGTCCACATCAACTCGGGGATCCCCAACCACGCCTTCTACCTCGTCGCCACCGGCATCGGAGGCAACGCCTGGGAGAAGGCCGGCCGCATCTGGTACGAGACGCTCACAGGCGGCTCCCTCGCCTCCGACGTCGGCTTCGCCGGCTTCGCCGCCGCGACGGTCCGGGCCGCGACCGCGCTGTACGGGGCCGAGGCCGTCGAGACGAAGGCCGTGAGCCGGGCCTGGACGGGGGTAGGTGTCTCCTTGGAGGCGAACGAGACGCAGTGAAAGTGACAGTCGTCCGCAGCGGGGGGTTCGCGGGGATCGAACGGCGCGCGGAGTCCGACAGCGCCAGTGATCCCATGCTGTCGAGGCTCGTCGGCCGCGTCGACCTGAAGAGCGTGCCGCCGCCGGGCCGAATCCCTGACCAGTTCCTGTACGAAATCGAGATCGACGGCGACCGGACCACCGTCGGTGAGGCCCAGCTCCACGGCCCGCTTCGAGAACTGGTCCACCACGTCCTCGGTCGAATCTGACCGTTCTGTCTCGGGTTCAGGACCCTGGGGGGACCTGGACCCGAGACGACCGGCCGGCTACCTCCCCTGCGCGCGGGCGACCCGGTTGACGGCCGACAGCATCGCCTTGAGGGACGCGGTGACGATGTTCCCGTCGATGCCGACGCCCCACACCGTCGTGCCCTTCCCGTCGCCGAACCGCACGTCGCACTCGACGTAGGCGGCGGCGCGCGCGTCGCCGCCCGCGCTCATCGCGTGCTCGGCGTAGTCCAGCACCCGGACGTTGATCCCGACCGCGGCGAGCGCGTCCTCGAACGCCGAGACCGGGCCGTTGCCGACGCCCTCGATCTCGCGGATCTCGCCGTCCACGCGGACGTCGCAGCTGAGCGCGTCCTTCTCGTCCACCCGGGACGTCGTGCGGTGCGCCAGCAGCCCGGCGCGCGGGCCGTTGGCGAGGAACTCCGTCTCGAAGATCTCCCACATGCGCTCGGGCGTGACCTCGCCGCCGGCGCTGTCGGTGTGCTCCTGCACCACCCGGGAGAACTCGATCTGGAGCCGGCGCGGCAGCTCCAGCGCGTGCTCGGTCTTCATGATGTAGGCGACGCCGCCCTTGCCGGACTGGCTGTTCACCCGGATCACGGCCTCGTACGTCCGGCCGACGTCGTGCGGGTCGATCGGCAGGTACGGGACCTCCCACGTGTACCGCTCCACCGGCACGCCGGCGGCCTCGGCGTCGCGGCGCAGGTGGTCGAAGCCCTTGTTGATGGCGTCCTGGTGGGAGCCGGAGAACGCGGTGTAGACCAGGTCGCCGCCGTAGGGGTGCCGCTCGTGGACGGGCAGCTGGTTGCAGTACTCGACCGTCCGGCGGATCTCGTCGATGCCGGAGAAGTCGATCTGCGGGTCGACGCCCTGGGTGAACAGGTTCAGGCCGAGGGTGACCAGGCACACGTTGCCGGTGCGCTCGCCGTTGCCGAACAGGCAGCCCTCGATGCGGTCGGCCCCCGCCATGTAGCCGAGCTCGGCGGCGGCGACGGCCGTCCCGCGGTCGTTGTGGGGGTGCAGCGACAGGATGACCGAGTCCCGGTAGGCCAGGTTCCGGCTCATCCACTCGATCTGGTCGGCGTAGACGTTCGGGGTGGCCATCTCCACCGTCGCCGGCAGGTTCACGATGACCTTCCGGTCCGGCGTCGGCCGCCACACGTCGTTGACGGCGTTGCAGACCTCCACCGCGTACTCCAGCTCCGTGCCGGTGAACGACTCGGGCGAGTACTGGAAGTAGATCTCGGTGTCGCCCATGTCCTCGGCGAGCTTGGCGCACAGCTTGGCGCCCTCCACCGCGATCGCGGTGATGCCGTCCCTGTCCTGCCCGAACACCACGCGGCGCTGCAGCGTGCTGGTCGAGTTGTACAGGTGGACGATCGCCCGCCTCGCGCCGCGCACCGCTTCGAAGGTCCGCTCGATCAGCTCGGGGCGGGCCTGCGTCAGCACCTGGACGACGACATCGTCGGGGACCCGGTCCTCCTCGATGATCTGCCGGACGAAGTCGAAGTCGGTCTGGCTGGCCGCCGGGAACCCGACCTCGATCTCCTTGTAGCCCATCCGTACCAGCAGCTCGAACATCTGGAGCTTGCGGTGGGAGTCCATCGGGTCGATCAGCGCCTGGTTGCCGTCGCGCAGGTCGACCGCGCACCATCGCGGCGCCTCGGTGATCACCTGGTCAGGCCAGGTGCGGTCGGCCAGCTTCACGGGCGCGAACGGCTTGTAGCGCTGGAAGGGCATGCCGGAAGTCTGCTGTTGCGGATACATCCGTTGAGTTCTCTCTGCTCGAACCTCGCGGCCGACGTGCACGGCGATGCCCCGCAGCGAGGGAGCCGGCCTGTTACAGGTCCCCGCTGCGGCCGCTAAGGAGGAGCAGCTCACGCAACACGTTCGCCAAGTTAACAGATGCCATCCGCGTCACGGAAACCGACGTCCGGATGCTGAGACGCCAGGTTCGCTCCGCGGTCCCGGCGCGGTTCCGGGGACGAGCACGGAGAGGCAGGTCACGCAGCCGTCGAGCGCCTCGAACTCGCTGATGTCGACGCTCGTGACGCGCAGGCCGTCGGCCGCCAGCCGGGCGGCCGTGCGCGGCGCCGACGCCGCCATGAGGACGTGGCCGGGCCCGAGCACCACCACGTGCGCGCCCTCCGGCTCGGACACGACCTGAAGGCACGGCAGCACCGAGGTGTCGACCATCTCCGGGACGCCGATGAGGCCGCCGTCCGGCAGCGCGGTCATCGCCGACTTCAGGTGCAGGCAGCCGCGGACGTCCACCGGGACGACCCTCCGCCCGCCCAGCAGGCGCGCGAGCTGGCAGATGCCCTCCTCGTTCGTCCGGGCGCCGCGCCCCACGTAGACGGTGCCGCCGACGTCCAGGACGTCCCCGCCGTCCAGCGTCCCCGGCTCCTCGATCCGCTCGACCCGCAGGCCGAGCTCGCGCGCGGCCCGCTCCGCGCCGGCGGTCTCGCCGCGGCGGCTCGGTGCCCCCGACCGGCCGAGGACCGCCAGGTCGCCGCTGACGACCAGGGCGTCCTCGACGAAGACGGCGTCGGGCAGGTCGTCGGCGGGCGCGACGGCGCGGACGTGCCACCCCGCCGCCCGCAGCGCCGCGACGTACGCCTCGTGCTGGCGCGCGGCGCGTTCCACGTCCACCGGGCGGCGGGCGGCGTGGGTGACGATGCCCTCGGCGAGGCGCGGGCCGGGCGGCCTGACCAGTGCCCTGCCCGCGGATGCGGAACCGGCGGCGGCGTCCATGTCAGCGCGCCGCCCCCTCCGTCGTCACGATGACGCCGAGCGCGTAGGCGCGGGACATGCCGAGCAGGTCGGCGATGCCGTGCAGGGCGAGGCGCTCCCCCTCGCCGAGCGGGCCGTCCGCCAGCCCGATCCGGACGGCCTGCGCGAGGAACCACTCCTTGGCCTCGACGGCGAGGTGCGCCCCGGCCCGGATGACCTCCTGCTCCAGGAACGTCCGCCGCGTCGCCAGATCGATGTCCACGGCGTCCGCGTCGTAGCCGGGCTCGCCGTACCCGGTGACCGTCGCCACCGCGCGGGCGCGGGCCGCGGCGTCGGCCGGGTCGCCCGAGCGCAGCACCAGGGCCGCGGCGGCCCGCATCCCGGCGGCCAGGGCCTCGGCCATCTGCTGCGCGGTCGGAGTCCGCAGGGCCGACACGGGGAGGCGGGCGCGGCACGTGCGGCACTCGACGGCCTGCCCGAGGCGCCACAGCGGCACCATCGGCACGAAGAAGACCGAGAACCAGCGGCGTCCGGCGCGCCTGCGGTAGGCGCGGTCGCCCCCGCACTGCGGGCAGTGGAACGTCCCCTCGCTGACCGTACGGAACACCGCCGTCAGGCCAAAAACGAGCAACACCGGCGCTCTCCTCCCATAACGGACTCCGCTCCAACCTACCGACCCGCGGGCGCCGCGGTGGCCCTCCCGGACAATGCCCGCCGTGCGTTTACGCTGGGTTCATGACCGGTGACCTGGGATCCGACGCGGGACGCGCGCGGTCGCGCCCGTCCTTCCTGCCGCCCGTCGACGGCTACCCGCCGCAGCACGGCGACCCGGCCGAGGCCGCCCCCGCCGCGCCCTTCCCGGCCCCGCGCAGGGGCGGCGCCGCCTGGGTCCTCGCCCTGATCGCCTCCGCGTCGGCCCTGCTGGTGTCGGCGTTCCTGCCGTGGGCGCGCGCCGAGGTCGTCGTCGACCTGTTCGGCCGCTCGCTGAGCCGCGACCTCGGCAGCGTCGCGGGCATCGACGCCGACGACATCGTCCTGGCCGTCCCCGTCCTCGCCGTGATCGCGATCGCGCTGGCCGCCTGGGACCTGATCGGGCGCGACGCGCGGATCGGCGCGCTCGCCGCGGTGCCCGGCATGCTCGCCCTGCTCGTGTGCGGGATCTTCGTGCTGCGGCTCGGCCACGTCCGCGACGACCTGCCCCAGACCGGCCTGGACCTCGGCTACCAGATCACCGTCCGGTTCGGCTGGTACCTCTCGGTCATCGCGTCCCTGCTCGTGGTCGGCTTCAGCCTCGCCCGCCCCGTCAGCGACAAGGTCTCGAAGTCGCAGCGGCAACCGGACGAGGAGCAAGCGCAGTACCCCTACATGGACCCGCAGTACGCCGAGCAGCAGTACCCCGAGCAGTATCCGGCCGGCGAGTACGCCGCCTGGCCCTCAGAGGACCAGGCCTGGGGCCGCCAGGACCACCCGCACGAGGAGCCCTCCCCTCCCAGGGACGACACCCCGAAGAAGGACGACGCCAGGAAGCCCCCGGCCCCCGAGCAGGACCCGGAGGACGCCGGTCAGTCGTAGAAGCCGAGCCGGCGGAGCTGCTTGGGGTCGCGCTGCCAGTCCTTGAGGACGCTGACGCGAAGGTCGAGGAACACCTTCGTGCCGAGCAGCGCCTCGATCTGCCGCCGCGCCGCCGCGCCGACCTCCCGCAGCCGCGCGCCCTTGTGCCCGATGATGATCCCCTTCTGGCTGGACCGCTCGACGAACAGGTGCGCGTAGACGTCGACGAGATCGTCACGGCCCTCGCGGGGCGCCATCTCGTCCACGACGACGGCGATCGAGTGGGGCAGCTCGTCCCGCACCCCCTCCAGCGCCGCCTCGCGGATCAGCTCGCCGACGAGGACCTGCTCGGGCTCGTCGGTGAGATCGCCCTCGGGGTACAGCGGCATCCCCTCAGGCAGATGGGAGATCAGCAGGTCGCTGACGAGGCCGACCTGGAAACCGCTCTCGGCGGAGCACGGCACGATGTCGGCGAACTCCCCGAGCCGCCCGACCGCGAGTAGCTGCTCGGCGACCTGCGCGGGCGCGGCGAGATCGGTCTTGGTGACGATCGCGACCACGGGCGTCTTCTTCACGCCCGCCAGCTCCCTGGCGATGTACTTGTCGCCCGGCCCGACCGGCTGGTCGGCGGGCACGCAGAACCCGATCACGTCCACCTCGGTCAGCGTCGACCGCACGAGGCTGTCGAGCCGCTCCCCGAGCAGCGTCCGGGGCTTGTGCAGGCCGGGGGTGTCGACCACGACGAGCTGCGCGTCAGGACGGTGCACGATCCCCCGGATGGCCCGCCGCGTCGTCTGCGGACGGCTACTGGTGATCGCCACCTTCGTCCCGACCAGAGCGTTCATCAACGTCGACTTGCCGACGTTGGGCCGCCCAATGAAACAAGCGAAACCGGAACGGGTTTCTGTGCTCATTGCGTCTCCTTCCTCCTTCGGGCCTGGCGGCCCTCCATCGTCAGGAAACGCGGGCGATCGCTGGCATCGCTCCGGTTCGCCTTGCGGCTCGCTGCGCGATCAGGTTCTCGCACGCTCGAACCTGCCTTCGGACGCGATCGCGACCATTGAGGTCGTCGCGTGGTTGCGGCCAGGGCTGGGGTCAGTGCGTCCATGGGGACGGGTGCGCTTATGACGTCTCTCCTTGTCGGGGCCTGCCCCTCGACGTGCCTTCGGACGCGCGGGTGTCGCGGCGTGCGACGGTCGGTGCGGTGGTCAGTTTAGTCGGGTCGCGGTGGGGCGGGGTCAGGCCGCTGTGCCCAGGGCGGCCAGGGAGGCGGTGGCCTTCTCCGCCCAGAAGGGGGCTTCGAGGCGGCCCGCGACCTCGGCGGCCCTGCGGTAGTGGGAGGCGGCGACCTCGGCGGGGCGTTCCAGGTAGCGGGCGAGGTCGCCGAGGACCTGCGCGACCGGGCCGACCGTCGCGACTGCGGTGGCGCCGCCGGAGAAGTGGCCCTCGTAGGGCAGCAGCGCCGCGTAGGCCTCCTCGGCCAGCGGGCGGTCGTCCAGGGCGATGGCGCGCAGGCCGCGGACCGCCATGGTCAGGTCGAAGAAGTAGTCGAGCCGCACGGGGCCGGCGCCGGCCACCACCCGGCGGGCCTCGGTCGTGCGGCCAGCGGCGGCCAGGGTGAGCGCGTAGATGTCGGCGGTCGCGGCGACGTGCCTCCACTGCTCGTGAAGCCAGGCGGCCTCCTCCATGGCCTCCTCGGCCCGCCCCTGGACGAGCCGCAGGCAGAACGGGCCGAGGAGCGCCATGCCGCGCTCGCTGAACCAGATCCGGGTCCGGCCGATGGAGCCGCCGACCTCGGCGAACGCGCGCTCCGCCTCGTCCGGGCGGGCGGCGAAGGCGCGCACCAGGGCCGTGTACCAGTCCGCGATGCGGGCGAGCAGCGGCAGCCCGTACTGCTCGGCGAGGCGGCGCCCCTCCGCGCGGTGCCGGTGCGCGGCGGGCAGGTCGAGCGCGGCGACGCCCGTCTGCTGGAGTTGCAGGTGCGCGAGGACGCGGTAGGTGCCGAGGTCGTGCTCGGTGGCCAGATCGAGCAGCTCGGACGCGAACCGGGCCCGCTCGGTGAGCCCCTCCGCACTCCGGTAGGCGTTGATGTAGGCGCCGTTGAGGGCGAGAGCGATCAGCTCGGGCGCGCCCAGCGACCGGGCCAGGCGCAGCGCCGCCGCCGCGGCCTCGGCGCCCCGGTCGTGCTGCTCGCCCTCCGACTCGATCGCCAGCGTGGTCAGCAGCCTGACCCGCGACTCCGGCTCGGTCTCGGGGAGGCTCGCGAGGGCCTCGCCGGTGGCCTCCACCACGGTGAGGTCGAGGGTCCCGTACTCGCGGCTCGTCCACAGCGTCGGGACGTCGAAGGCGACGATGATCCGGGCGAGCAGGCGGACGTCGCCGAGGGCGCGGGCGTCGGCGATGGCGGCGATCCGCCGGGCCCGGGCGTCGACGATCTGCCCGGCGAGGGCGCTCGCCCGGATCGCGGCGACCTCCGCCTCCAGCCGGTCGCGGGTCGCCTCGGGGCCCCGCGACCGGAGCGTCTCGACGGCCCGCACCCACAGGTCGGCCGCGGCGCCGTGCGCGAACCGGGCCTCGGCGGCCGCGGCGGCGCGCCGCGCATAACGGACCGCCTTGTCCGGGTCCGTGCCGGATTCGAGGTAGTGGTGCGCGATCGCGGCGACCTCGCCCGGGAGGTGGCGCTCCAGCGCGGCGGCGACCCGGCCGTGCACGCGGGTGCGGCGGGCCCGGGACACGCCCGCGTAGAGGGTGTCGCGGACGAGGGCGTGCGCGAACCGGATCCGGCCGGGCGCGGGCTCGGTGACCAGGCCCGCGGCCAGGCCCGCCTCCACGGCGTCGATCACCGTCTCCTCGTCCCCGGCCAGGTCGGTCAGGACGCGCAGGTCGGCGTCCCGGCCGATGACCGCGGCGTCGCGCAGCACGGTCTGGACCGGTCCCGTCAGCCGCGCGACGCGGCGGCGCAGCACGTCGCCGACGCCCGCGGGGACCCGGCGCGTGGCGGCGGGCAGCCCCTCCGCGTCCAGGAGCCGGGCCGTCTCCCGGGTGAAGAACGGGTTGCCGCCCGTGCGCTCGGCGATCGCGGACAGCTCCGCGTCGTCCAGGCCGGCGGCGCAGGTGTCCCGGACGAGGACCGCGACCTCCGCGGGCGACAGCCCCGCCAGCTCGATCCGCGCGGGCTCGTGCCGGGCGAGTGCGGCCAGCGCGGCGGCGAGACCGTCCGGCACCTCGGTCTGCCGGAACGTGGCCAGCAGCAGGACGCGGCGGTCCCGCAGCCGCCCCGCGAGCCGGATCAGCAGCGCGAGGGTCTCCTCGTCGGCCCAGTGCAGGTCGTCCAGGACGAGCAGGAGCGGCGCCGCGTCCGCCAGCTCGGCGAGGTAGTCGCCGACGGCCAGGTGGAGCCGGAACCGCCCCGTGACGACGTCGGCGCCGGCGAGCCCGATGGCGGAGTCGTCCAGCAGCGGACCGAGCCGCCCGGCGAGGCCCCCGGCGGGCGGGACGGCGGCGGCCAGGTCGCGCAGCAGTTCTGCCCAGGGCCAGGCGGCGGGGGCTCCCGCGGTCTCCGGCGCCGTCCCCCACGCGCACGTCCAGCCGCGCCCGGCCAGGTCGCGCGCGAGCCTCTCGGCGAGCGCGGTCTTGCCCATCCCGGCGTCCCCGCAGACGAGGACGACGCCGCCGCGGCCCGCCCCGGCGTTCCCGGCGGCCTCCTCCAGCCGCGCCAGTTCCTGGACGCGGCCGACGAAAGCCGAGCCCTCCTCGGAGCGGGGCGCGGGCGCGAGCCGCAGCGCGGGACGGGACGGCGCCGGCCGTTCCGGCTCCCCCAGCGCGGGCTCCTGCGCCAGGATGTCGCTCTCCAGGCGGCGCAGCGCCGGGCCGGGGTCGACGCCGAGTTCCTCGGTCAGGGCCGCGCGGGCGCGCCGCAGCGCGGCGAGGGCGTCGCCCTGGCGCCCGGCGCGGTAGAGGGCGAGGGCCAGCAGCCGCCACGCCTCCTCGCGCAGCGGGTTGGCGGCGGCGTGGGTCTCCAGGTCGGGGACGGCCTCGGCGGCCGAGCCGAGCCGCAGCATCGCCCCGGCGCGGTGCTCGACCGCGAGCCGGCGCCGCTCGTCCAGGCGGGCCGCCTCGGCCGCGGCCCACGGCAGGTCGCCGAACTCGGCGTAGGCGGGGCCGCGCCACTCGGCGAGCGCCGCCTCCGCGCGGCGGCGCGCCTCCCGCGGGTCGGCCGCCGCCAGCTCGGCGGCCTCGTCGATCAGCGCGTCGAACCGCCACGCGTCGACGGCGCCGTCCGGCAGCCGGAGCGCGTACCCAGGCGGCTCGGTGACCAGGACCCGCGCGGGCGTGCGGGGCGGGCGGTCCGGTTCGAGCGCGCGGCGCAGGTGGGAGACGAAGGACTGGAGGCCGCCCGCGGCGCGCGGCGGGGCCGTGCCCGCCCACAGGTCGTCGACGAGCCTGTCGGCGGGCACCATCCGGCCCCGCGCGGCGACGAGGCGGGCGAGCACGGAGCGCTGCCGGTGACCGCCGAGGTCGGCGGCGGATCCGGCCACCTCGGCCCCGAAGGCCCCGAGAACGCGTACGACAGGCGACATGTCCCGATCAGCCTAACCGGGACATGCCGCCCTTCCGTGATCACTCCCCCCGTTACGCGCGGCTGGGCTCGGGACGCCGCTCGGCGGGCCGCGCGGGCGCCGCCCCGCCGTGCAGGTCGATCGCCGGCAGCACCCGGGCGAGCGGCCCCGGCAGCCACCAGTTCGCGCGGCCGAGCAGCGACATCGTGGCCGGCACCAGCACCAGGCGCACGACCGTCGCGTCCAGCGCCACCGCGACCGCGAGCCCGACCCCCATCTGCTTGATCACCAGGCCGGGGTCGGCGGCGAAGCCGAGGAACACCGCCACCATGATCAGCGCCGCGCTGCTGATCACCCGGCCGGTCGCGGCGAGCCCGGTGGACACCGACCCGCGCGCGTCACCGTGCAGCAGCCACTCCTCCCGGACCCGCGAGAGCAGGAAGACCTCGTAGTCCATGGAGACGCCGAACAGGACGGCGAACATCAGCAGCAGGATGAACGACGACACCGGGACGCTGTGCGGGAGGCCGAGCAACTCCGCGCCCCAGCCCCACTGGAACACGGCCGTGAGCACCCCGTAGGCGGCGCCGATCGACAGCAGGTTCATCACCGCGGCCTTCAGCGGCGCCAGCAGCGACCGGAACACGATCATCAGCATGACGAACGAGGTCGCCACCACCACGCCGATCACCGGCCACAGCCGGTCCGACAGCATCCGGGACAGGTCCACGTAGATGGCGGTCAGCCCGGTGACCTCGGTGTCGGGCGGCAGCACGTCGGCCCGGATCCGGTCGACGAGGCCGGTCACCCGCTCGTCCTGCGGGCCGTAGTCGGGGGTGACCATGATCACCGCGGCGTCGCCGCGCGGAGAGGCCTGCGGCGGCGCCACGGACGCGACGCCCTCGGTGCCCTCCAGCCGTTCGCGCAGCCCCGGCAGGGCCGCCCGGTCGGTCCTGGTGAGGTCGACGGCGACGACGAGCGGGCCGTTGGCGCCCGGGCCGAAGCCGTCGGCGACCAGGTCGTAGGCCTGGCGGACGGTGTTGGACGTCGGCTCGCTACTGGCGTCGCTCGGCCACGTCCGCATGCCGAGCGCCGGGGCGGCGAGGGTGAGCATCAGCACCGCGGCGGCGAGCAGCCACGGCCAGGGGTGCCGCCCGACGTGCACGGCCCAGCGCCGCACCCGCGGCGACTCCACGGCGATCGCCGCGCCGGCGGCCCGGTCGCGGCGGCGCAGCACCCTGCGGCCGGCGAGCCCGAGCACGGCCGGCAGCAGCGTGACGGCGCTCAGCACGGTCGCCGCGACGACGATGCCGGTGGTGAAGCCCATCGTCATGAACACCGGAATCCGCGACAGCACCAGCCCGCACAGCGCCAGCAGCACCGTGAACCCCGCGAAGATCACCGACAGGCCCGCGGTGGCGATGGCGCGGCCCACCGCCTCGGGCACGTCGAGGCCCTCCGCGAGCCCCTCCCGGTGGCGGGTCAGGACGAACAGGGCGTAGTCGATGCCGACCCCGAGGCCGACCATGGTGGCGAGCGTCGGCGCGGTGGTCGCGACGTCGGTGAACGCGGCCACCAGCGTGATCCCGGACACGCCGACGCCGAGCCCGGCCAGCGCGACGGCGAGCGGCAGCCCCGCCGCCACCACCGACCCGAACGCCAGCAGCAGGATGACCAGGGCCGCCACGATCCCGATCGCCTCGGCGACGCCGCCGGGCGCGGTCACGTTCTCGGGGACCTGGCCGCCGAACTCCACCTGGTAGCCGGCGGCGTCCAGGTTCCGCGTCGCCGACCGCAGCAGGTCGAGGGTCTCCTTGGGCCCGAGGTCGGTGACCGGCACCGAGTACCGGACGGTCATCAGCGCGGTCGCGCCGCCCTTGCCGAGCTGCGCCGGGTCGACACCGCTGACGTGCGGCAGCGTGCGCAGCTCCGACGCCGCCGCGGCCAGCTTCGCCTGGTCGACCTTCCCCGACCTCGCGTGCACCACGACCCGGGCGTCGGCCCCCGCCAGCGCCGGGAACCGCTCCTTCAGCAGGTCGGTGGCCTGCTGCGAGCCCGTCCCGGCCAGCGTGTAGTTGTCGTGCAGGGCTCCCCCGGCGACGCCGGAGAGCCCGGCCATCGCGGCGACGAGCACCAGCCACACCACGATGAACCGCCAGGGCCGCAGAGCGGCGGCCCTCCCCAGGCGGTAGAGCAGACGGGACATCACTTCTCCCCCAGAACGGCATTGTTCGACGCCCTACAGGCTCCCGGGCTCCCCTTGCCGTCCACTTGCCGCCGACTTGCGGACCACCGACCCGGCTCGCGGACCGCCGAGCCGCCCGCCCGCCTGGCCGCGGAGGCCCGTACGCTTGGGGGCGTGAGCGAGCTGAACGCCGAGGACGCGAAGATCATCACCCTGGCCAGGTCGGCGCGGGCCCGGACGGGCGCCGCCGAGGGCGCCGCCGTGCGCGACGAGACGGGCCGTACCTACTCCGCCACGAGCGTGGACCTGCCGTCCCTGAAGCTCTCGGCGCTCAAGGTCGCCGTCGCGATGGCCGTGTCCAGCGGCGCCGAGGACCTGGAGGCCGCCGCCGTCGTCACCGCCGCCGAGGCGGCCGACCCCGCCGACGTCGCCGCCGTCCGCGACCTCGGCCCCAAGGCCCCGGTCCTGCTCGCCGGGCCCGACGGCGCCGTCCGCGACACCGTCCGCGGCTGAGACCGCCGGCGGCCCGCGTCAGCGGGAGTGGTCCGAGGCCGCCCGGCTCCCGGCGTCCGGGGCCGGGGCACCGAGCCGCCGCACCAGGACGGTGCCGACCCGGTTGCGCCGCCCGGCGATCGTCTCGGCCTTGAGGGACAGCACCGGGCCGTTCTCGCCGGTGGAGGCGTCGTTCGTGGCGACCTCGGCGGTGGAGCCCTCGATGGGGACGCGGCCGAGGGCGTGCGCCAGCAGGCCGCCCACCGTCTCGACGTCCTCGGCGTCGATCTCCACCTCGAACAGCTCGGCGAGGTCCTCGACGGGCAGGCGGGCGGTGACGCGGGCCGCGTCGCCGGAGAGCCAGGTCACCGGCGGGGTCTCCACGTCGTACTCGTCGGTGATCTCCCCGACGATCTCCTCCAGGATGTCCTCGATGGTGACCAGGCCCGCGGTGCCGCCGTACTCGTCGATGACGATCGCGACGTGGATCTGCCGGGCCTGCATCTCGCGCAGCAACTCGTCGATCGGCTTGCTGTCGGGGACGTAGGTGGCGGGCCGCATGACCGAGTCGACCGTCTCGACCGACTCGCCCTCGCGGTGCTCCTGGCTGCGCCGGACGACGTCCTTGAGGTAGGCGATGCCGACGACGTCGTCCTCGTTCTCGCCGACGACGGGGATGCGGGAGAAGCCGCTGCGCAGCGCCAGCGACATCGCCTGCCGCAGCGTCTTCGTGCGCTCGACGAACACGATGTCGGTGCGCGGCACCATCACCTCGCGGACGAGGGTGTCGCCCAGCTCGAACACCGAGTGGATCATCTCCCGCTCGACCGGCTCGATCAGGCTGCGCTGCTCGGCGAGGTCGACCAGGTCGCGCAGCTCCGCCTCGGAGGCGAACGGGCCCTCCCGGAACCCCTTGCCGGGCGTGAGCGCGTTGCCGAGCAGGATCAGCAGCCGGGGCAGCGGCCCGAACACCCGGGTCACCGGATGGATCACCGCGGCGCCCGCCAGCGCGATCCGGTCGGCGTGCTGGATGCCGAGGGTGCGCGGCCCCACCCCGATCGCCACGTAACTGACGACGATCATGACGGCGGCGGCCGTGACGTAGGCGCGCCACGTCTCGTCCAGCCAGGAGATGCACAGGTCAGCGACGATCACGGTGGCGACCAGCTCGCAGCCGATCCGCAGCAGCAGGACCATGTTGACGTAGCGGGCCGGGTCGGCGACGACCTCCGCCAGCCGCCTGGCGCCGCGGCGCCCCTCCCGGACGGCCTCCTCGACCGTGACCCGCGACACTCGGGCGAGCGCCGTCTCGGTTCCGGCCAGCAGGCCCGCCAGGACGACCAGGCCCACGGCAAGGGCGGACAGCCACGCCTGCGTGGTGCTCATCAGCCGCCGCGTTTCTCCCGCCAGGAGGTGAGGAGCTCGGCCTGCAGGCCGAACATCTCCCGGTGCTCCTCCGGCTCGGCGTGGTCGTAGCCCAGCAGGTGCAGGATGCCGTGCGCGCACAGCAGTTCCAGCTCCTGCGCCGTGCCGTGCCCGGCCTCCCGCGCCTGCTTCTCGGCGACGGTGGGGCACAGCACGACGTCGCCGAGCAGCCCCGGGTCGGTCTCGCCGTCCTCGTCGGCGCCGCCGGACATGTGCCCGGGGCGCAGCTCGTCCATGGGGAACGACAGCACGTCGGTCGGGCCCGGCTCGTCCATCCACTTCTCGTGCAGCTCGGTCATCGCGGCCTCGTCGACCAGCAGCACCGACAGCTCCGCCAGCGGATGGACGCGCATCCCGTCGAGGACGTGCCGGGCCAGGTCGGCGATGGCCTTCTCGTCGACCTCGGCGCCCGACTCGTTCAGCACCTCGATGGTCACTGCCGCCCCCGCTTGCGGGGACCGCCGCGCGCCGCGCCCTGCTTGAACTGCGGGACCTGCTTCTCGTCGAACCGGTTGTAGGCGTCGACGATCTCGGTGACGAGCTTGTGCCGCACGACGTCGCGGCTGTCCAGCCGGCAGAAGTGGATGTCCTCGACGCCGTCCAGGATCTCCTGCACGACGCGCAGCCCGCTCAGCTGCCCGTTCGGCAGGTCGACCTGGGTGACGTCGCCGGTCACCACGACCTTCGACCCGAACCCGAGCCGGGTGAGGAACATCTTCATCTGCTCGGGCGAGGTGTTCTGCGCCTCGTCCAGGATGATGAACGAGTCGTTGAGGGTGCGCCCGCGCATGTACGCCAGGGGGGCGACCTCGATGGTGCCGGCGGCCATCAGGCGCGGGATCGAGTCGGGGTCGACCATGTCGTGCAGCGCGTCGTACAGCGGCCGCAGGTACGGGTCGATCTTCTCGTAGAGCGTTCCCGGCAGGAAGCCGAGCCGCTCGCCCGCCTCGACCGCGGGACGCGTCAGGATGATCCGGTTGACCTGCTTGTCCTGCAGGGCGCGGACGGCCTTGGCCATGGCGAGGTAGGTCTTGCCGGTGCCCGCCGGGCCGATGCCGAACACGACCGTGTGCTTGTCGATCGCGTCGACGTACCGCCGCTGGTTCAGCGTCTTCGGGCGGATGGTCCGGCCCCGGCTGGACAGCACGTCCAGGGTGAGGACCTCCGCGGGACGCGCGCCGCCCTCGCCCCGCAGCATCGCCAGGCTGCGCTCGACGGCGTCGGGGGTGAGCTGCGTGCCGCCCTTCAGCAGTTCGAGCATCTCGGTGAACAGCCGGGAGACGAGATCGGTCTCGCTCCCCGGGCCGGTCACGGTGATCTCGTTGCCGCGGACGTGGATGTCGATGTCGGCGCCGAACGCGTGCTCGATCGCGTGGAGCAACTCATCCCGGGAGCCCAGCAGGCTCACCATCGAATGGTCGTCCGGCACCACGATCTTGATCTGCGAGCGCGAGCCTGTCCGGTCGTCGCGCCCCGTGCGGGTTGCCCTCGCGTGAGTTGATTCGACCATCAGCCGGGCCTTGCGGCCTTCGGACCTGCCTTCTGTCTGCTCCGGGTGTCCTGGTGTACCGGTTCCATCGTACTGGCGACCCCCGACACACCGCCGCCGCATTTTCCGCGCGGCGGGCGACTCAGCCGGGCGGCCAGTTCAGGCCACGCCCGCCCAGCAGGTGGGCGTGCACGTGGAACACCGTCTGGCCCGCCTGGGAGCCGGTGTTGAACACGACCCGGTATCCGGTCTCGGCGATGCCCTCGTCGGCGGCGACCTCATGCGCCTCGCGCATCATCTCGGCGAGCAGCTCGGCGTCGGAGGCGGCGAGCTCACCGACCGTCGGGTGGTGGTCACGCGGAATGACCAGCACGTGCGTCGGCGCCTGGGGGTTGATGTCGCGGAACGCCACCGTCCCCGCCGACTCGCGGACGATCGTGGCGGGCACGTCCCCGGAAACGATCTTGCAGAACAGGCAGTCGGTCATCTGTCTCCCCTCGCGGCGGTCCGCGACCGCCCCGAAATCCTATCGGGCCCGCGCCGGCGTGGATCACGACCGGCCGCGCCGGATAGAGTTCTCATCGATCGACTCCCGGTAGCGGTCGGCATTTCGACCGGCCACTGGCTAAGGTTGTCAGCTCAGGCGGAACCCCCCGGTTCGCAAGGCGTTGCGGCACATCTCGCTTCCGGCGGGAACGCCCGGATCACGCCGGTCGAGCACGACCGTCCGAATGGACGGCGGGGGGTCGGCAAAGGCGGCGGATAGGTGACCGAGGCAAACCAGGACATGCCCTTTCGTAAACCGAACGACGAGGGTGCGCGTCCAACTGACGTGACCGAGACCCTCGTGGCCAGGGGCACGGCGGGCGCGGTGGCCGCCGCCTGGGACGCCGATCAGGCGGTGACCGCCCTCTACAGCGCCAACTACCGTTCGCTGGTGCGCCTGGCGGCGATGCTCGTCCGGGACGCGGGGACGGCCGAGGAGGTCGTGCAGGACGCGTTCGTCGCGATGCACGGCGGCTGGCGCCGGCTGCGCGACCCGGACAAGGCCCTGTCGTACCTGCGCCAGTCGGTGGTCAACCGGTCGCGATCGGTGCTCCGGCACCGCGCCGTCGTCGAGAAGTACGCCCCCAAGGGCCTGCCCGACGCGCCGAGCGCGGAAGCCGGGGCCATCGGGGAGCTGGAGCGCTCGGCGGTGATCGACGCGCTGTCCCGGCTCCCCGCCCGCCAGCGGGAGGCTCTCGTCCTGCGCTACTACGCCGATCTGTCCGAAGCGGAGATCGCCAGCGCGATGGGCATCTCCCGCGGCGCCGTGAAGAGTCATACGGCGCGCGGCATGACCGCGCTACGCAACGTCCTGGAGCAGTTCTCATGACCACCGACCCCCACGACGAGCACGGCGAGATCCTCCGCCGCGCCCTGCACGCGGAGGCGGACTCGGTCAACCCCGCGGGCGACGGACTGGAGCGCATCCGGTCCCGCATCGCCGACGGGCGGCGCCGCCGGTTCGGCCTCGGCCGCTTCGGTCCGGCGCGCTTCGGGTTCGACCGGTTCACCGTGAACTGGGCGCGCCCCCTCCTCGCCGTGGCCGCGGCCGTGCTGATCGCCGGGCTGGGCGTGACGGCGCCGCAGACGATCGACATGATCCAGCAGTCGGTCGGCAGCAACAGCCAGTCGGGCGACGGGGGCGACGACACCGCAGGCGACCGCACCGGCCCCGGGATCGACCCCGAGTTCCCGGCCCCGTCGTCGCCGGGCGGCAGCGCGTCCGGTACGCCGAGCACCCCGCAGACGCCGAGCACCAGTTCCTCGCCGGGGCTGTCGTCGTGCCGCCTCCCCTCCCCGGGGGCCTCGGCCGGCTCGACCGCCACGCCGACGCCGGCGACCACGCCGTGCCCGAGCGAGACCCCGACGCAGGCTCCGCCCACGACGCCGGCCCCGCCCACCTCCACGACGCCCGTGCCGCCGAGCAAGCCCACCGAGCAGCCGACGCCGTCCGAGACGAGCGAGCCCGCGGTGACGACCGAGCAGGGCCCCGCCACCACGCCGTGACGAAGCCCGCCGGCGCTACCAGCGGCCGGTGGCGGCCAGAAGCACGCTGGCCGCCGCGACGCCCGCCGTCGAGGTGCGCAGGACGGTCGGGCCGAGCCGCGCAGGACGCCCGCCCGCGGCGCCGAAGCGTTCCAGCTCGTCCTCGCTGATCCCGCCCTCGGGGCCGACCACGAGGACGATGTCGCCCCGCGCGGGCGGCTCCACGGCGCTCAGCGGCGCCTCGGCCTCCTCGTGCAGGACCAGGGCCAGTGACGCGCCGGCGATCCGCTCGGCGACGTCCTCGGTGGACTCCAGCTCCGCCACCTCGGGCAGCCTGCTGCGCCGCGCCTGCTTGCCGGCCTCGCGGGCGGTCGCGCGCCAGCGCCCGAGGGCCTTGTCGCGGCGCTCCGGACGCCAGCGGGTGACGCAGCGGGACGCCGACCACGGGACGATCTCGTCCACGCCGACCTCGGTCATGGTCTCGACCGCGAGCTCGCCCCGGTCGCCCTTGGGGAGGGCCTGGACGACCACGAGGCGGGGCGCGGGCGGCGGCTCCCGGTGCCGGGCCCGCACGTCCAGCGTGAGGGACGCCCGGTCGGCCGCGGCGACGACGCACTCGGCCAGGAGGCCCTCGCCGTCGGTCAGGTCGACCCGCTCCCCCGGCCGCAGCCGCCGCACGGCCGCCGCGTGCCGTCCCTCGGGCCCGTCCAGCAGGACGCGGTCTCGCTCCAGCGCGTCCGTCCCGGCGAGAAAGACCGGCGGGCTCACCCGAGCCGTCCGAGGGACGCGGAGTCCCGGCCGACGTCGCCCATCCCTGCCACCGTGCTCCTCAATCGCCGCGGCGGCCCTCCCGGTAGGCCGCCGCCACCTCGCTTCAGTGCTGGTTGAAGACGTCCTTGAGGCGGGAGAACACGCCGCGCTGCCCGGGGGCGAACCTGCCGGGCGGGCGCTCCTCGCCGCGCAGCACCGCGAGCCGCCGCAGCAGCTCCTCCTGCTCCTCGTCGAGCTTGTGCGGCGTCTCCACGTTGACGTGGATCATCAGGTCGCCGCGGCCGCTCTCGTTGAGGTGCCGGACGCCCCGGTTGTAGAGCGTGATGACCTGCCCCGACTGCGTGCCGGGCTTGATGTCGACGCTCTCGGCGGCGTCCAGCGTCTCGATGGTGACGCTGGTGCCGAGCGCCGCCGCCGTCATCGGGATCTCGACCGTGCAGTGCAGGTCGTCGCCCTCCCGCTCGAAGATCGCGTGGGGCTTCTCCACGATCTCCAGGAACAGGTCGCCGGGCGGGCCGCCGCCCGGGCCCACCTCGCCCTCGCCGGCGAGCTGGATGTGGATGCCGTTCTCCACGCCGGCCGGGATCTTGACCTTGACGGTGCGCCGGGTGCGGACCCGGCCGTCGCCGGAGCACTCGGTGCACGGGTTGCGGATCACCGATCCGAAGCCGCCGCACGCCGGGCACGGCCGCGCCGTCATGACCTGGCCGAGGAACGAGCGCTGGACCTGCTGCACCTCGCCGCGGCCGTGGCACGTCTCACACGTGTCGGGGTGGGTGCCGGGCGCGCAGCCCGACCCCTCGCAGGTCGTGCAGGCCACCGCCGTGTCGATGGACAGCTCCCGGGTGGTGCCGAACGCCGTCTCCGCGAGGTCGAGCTCGACCCGCAGCGTCGCGTTGCGGCCGCGCCGGGCGCGCGACCGCGGGCCCCGCGAGGTCGCGGTGCCGAAGAAGGCGTCCATGATGTCGCTGAACGGGAACCCGGCGCCGCCGAACCCGCCGGCGCCCGCCCCGCCCGCGGACGCGAACGGGTCCGCGCCGAGGTCGTACATCTCGCGCTTCTTGGGGTCGGAGAGCACCTCGTAGGCCTGGGTGATCTCCTTGAACCGCTCCTGGGTCTCCGGATCCGGGTTGACGTCCGGGTGGAGTTCCCGCGCGAGCCGGCGGTAGGCCTTCTTGACCTCGTCGGCGCTGGCGTCCCGCCGGACGCCCAGGGTCGCGTAGTAGTCGTTCGCCACTTACGACCCCGCCAGGATCTGTCCCACGTAGCGTGCCACTGCCCGTACCGCTCCCATCGTGCTGGGGTAATCCATGCGTGTCGGCCCGAGCACTCCCAGCCGGGCCAGAGTGAGGTCGCCCACCCCGTAGTCGGCGGCGACGACCGAGGTCGACTTGAGCCCCAGGTCGGGGTTCTCGGTGCCGATCCGCACCGTAACTGTAGAGGAGTCGCCGGTCTCGCCGAGCAGCCGCATGAGGACCACCTGCTCCTCCAGCGCCACCAGCACCTCCCGCAGGCTCTGCGAGAAGTCCACGGCGGCGAGGTTGGCCGCCCCGGCGAAAACGATCTTCTCCTCGTGCTTCTCGACGAGCGTCTCCAGCAGCACCGACAGCACCGCCGCCGCGACCGGGCGCTCGTCCGGGCCCACCTTGTCGGGCAGGTCCGCGACGGCCGCCGGGACCTCGCCGAAGCCGAGCCCGTCCAGGCACGTGTTGAGCAACGCCCGCAGGTGCCCGATCGATTCCTCGGAGATCTTCCCGGTCTCGATGACGCGCTGCTCCACCCGGCCGGTGTTGGTGATCAGGACGAGCAGCAGCCGCCCCTCCGCGACCGGGACCAGCTCCACGTGCCGCACCGCCGAGCGGGTCAGCGACGGGTACTGCACCACCGCGACCTGCCGGGTCAGCTGCGCGAGCAGCCGCACCGTCCGGCCGACGACGTCGTCGAGGTCGTACGCCCCGGACAGGAACGTCTCGATGGCGCGGCGCTCGGCGATCGACAGCGGCTTGATCGTGGAGAGCCGGTCGACGAAGAGCCGGTAGCCCTTGTCGGTGGGGACGCGCCCGGCGCTGGTGTGGGGCTGGGCGATGTAGCCCTGCTCCTCCAGCACCGCCATGTCGTTGCGGATGGTCGCGGGCGAGACCCCGAGGTTGTGCCGGTCGGCCAGCGCCTTGGAGCCCACCGGCTCGTTGGTGGAGACGTAGTCCTCGACGATGGCGCGCAGGACCGCTAGTTTCCGGTCGTCCAGCACGATGTCACCTCCTTCGTCGGGCCGGCCGTGCTACTGGCACTCCATGCTTTCGAGTGCCAAGTCTACGGCCCGGAAGGCCCGGCTGGAGCGCCCCCTCGTTCTCCGCATGGCTGCGTGATCCTACCCGGCGGGCGGAACGGCGCCACGCCGAGGAACGCGGGGCGCCGCCGCGCGGGCGTCCCGCCCGGTTAATGTGCGGACCTGTGCGGAGTAAGAACTACGGAAACGACGTGCTGGGCGGCGACTGGCGCAGGCCCCGCAAGGGGCAGATCCCCGAGGTCCCCGCCGAGCCGGGCCTGGTCGCCGAAGACCCCGACAGCGGTTTCTGCGGTGCCGTGGTGGGCTGCGACAAGTTCGGCGTCACCCTGGAGGACCGGTTCGGCAAGCGCCGGGTGTTCCCGCTGACCAGGTCCGGGTTCCTCATCGACGGCAAGCCGGTCACCCTCGTCCGGCCGGCCGCCGCGCCCGCCGGCCCCGCGCGGTCCGCCTCGGGCTCGATCGCCGTCCAGGGGCTGAGGGCGCAGGTCGCCAAGGAGAGCCGCATCTACGTGGAGGGCCTCCACGACGCCGAGCTGGTCGAGAAGATCTGGGGCCACGACCTCCGCGTCGAGGGCGTCGTCGTCGAGTACCTCGAAGGCGTCGACGACCTGCCCGCGATCGTCGACGAGTTCGCCCCCGAGGAGGGACGGCGGCTCGGCGTCCTGGTCGACCACCTCGTGGAGGGGTCCAAGGAGTCCCGGATCGCCGCCCAGGTCACCTCGCCGTACGTCCTCGTCGCCGGTCACCCGTTCATCGACATCTGGGAGGCCGTCAAGCCCGCGGCCGTCGGCATCCGCGCCTGGCCCCGCATCCCCCGGGGCATCCCCTGGAAGGAAGGCGTGGTCGCCGAACTCGGCTGGGGCGACGACACGGGCGCCGCCTGGAAACGCATCCTCGGGTCGGTGAACACCTTCACCGACCTGGAACCCGCCCTCCTGGGCCGCGTAGAGGAACTCATCGACTTCGTGACGGTGTAGGCCCAGGCGTCCTTCACGCGGGTCTTCGGCGGCCGGTCAGGTCAGGGCTCGGACTACCGCGTCGGCCAGGAGGCGGCCTTTCAGGGTGAGGATGGCTCGGCCCTGTTCGTAGGGCGCGGGCTCGATCAGGCCGTCGGCAATGGCTCCGCGCGCGGCCTCGTCGTCCAGGAGGTGGGTGGGACAGCCCTGGGCGAGGCGCAGTTCGAGCATGACGCGTTCGATGTGCCGGTCCTCGTCCGTGAGGATCTCCCGGGCGTGGGCGGGGGTGGTGCCCTCGGCGAGACGGGCGGCGTAGGCGGCGGGATGCTTGACGTTCCACCAGCGGGTGCCGCCCACGTGGCTGTGGGCGCCCGGGCCGACGCCCCACCAGTCGGCGCCCGTCCAGTAGAGCATGTTGTGCCGGCAGGCGGCGCGCGGGTCGGCGGCCCAGTTGGAGATCTCGTACCAGTGCAGTCCGTGGCCGCTGAGCAGCTCGTCGGCGATCAGGTACCGGTCGGCCATGGCGTCGTCGTCCGGGGCGGTCAGTTCGCCGCGCCTCACCTGCGCCGCCAGGCGGGTGCCCTCCTCGACGATCAGCGCGTAGGCGGACACGTGGTCGGGTTCCGCCGCCAGCGCCGCCTCCAGGGACCCTCTCCAGTCGTCGTCGGTCTCCCCCGGCGTTCCGTAGATGAGGTCGAGGTTGATGTGCTCGAAGCCCGCCTTGCGCGTCCACTCGACGACCTGCGGGACGCGTCCGGGCGTGTGCGAACGCTCCAGGACGGCCAGGACGTGCTCGCGCGCGCTCTGCATGCCGTACGAGACGCGCGTGAACCCGGCTTCGCGGAGCTTGCCGACGTACACCTCGTCCACCGACTCGGGGTTGGCCTCGGTGGTGACCTCCGCGCCCGGGGCGAGCCCGAACTCGGCGTCGATCGCGGACAGGACGCGGCCCAGGTCGTCCGGTGAGAGGAGGGTCGGGGTACCGCCGCCCACGAAGACGGTCTCCACGGGCAGGTCCACGTCGCCGAGCACTCGCCGGGCCATCCGGACCTCGCGGATCGCGGTGTCGGCGTAGGAGTCGCGGCTCGCCCCCGGCCCCAGCTCCGTCGCCGTGTAGGTGTTGAAGTCGCAGTACCCGCACCGGGTCACGCAGAAGGGCACATGCACGTAGAACGCGAACGGGCGCTTTCCGAGCCCGCGCAGGGCACCGCCGGGCAGCGCGCCGTCGGCCGGTACTGGATCGCCGTCAGGAAGCGTCGAGGGCACCCTCCAAGTCTGCCCCTCTCCGCCGCCTGCTTCGACCGGTCAGGCGTCCCCGAGCTTGTCGCGGAGCCAGTCGGGGATGTGCTCGGCCGCGCGCGGGAAGCGGTCGAGGTCCTGGACGTAGGCGGACGGGGCCAGCGGCGGGGTGAAGTCGGGCTCGCCGTCGTAGTCGAACTCGGCGCTGAAATGGCCGGAACGCTCGACCTGGAGGCGCGCCGTGAACCAGGCGCCCTTGTCGGACCGGTACATGACGCGGCGCAGCTCGTCCATCTTCCCGACGGCCTGGCCCGGGGGCAGGGCCGTGCGGCGTCCGCCGCCGGGCCCCTCGACCTCGAAGGAGGCGCTGTCGATGCCGACCGTCGCGCGGAACTCGAAGTCGAGCCGCTGCCAGCCCGCGGGGGCGGCCGAACGCAGCGCGCGCACGGCGCCGTTCACCGTCTCCCGTTCCTTCTCGGAACGCAGAACCTGCTCGGGGTGGGTCACGCTGCCTCCGCGAGGTCGGCCGGGTTCGGTTGATCAAGGCACGGTACCCGTCCGACCGTACCGGCATCGGCGCCCATGCCAAGCAGCCGCCGCCGTGTCGCGGCCGACCGGCGCGACTTGCGCCGCCGACCGCCTGAGGAGCCGCAACGAATCCGGATAAGGTCGTCCGGATGCGAAATGAGGGTGCGACCGGCCGGGGACGAGCGCCCGCGCGGGTGCTGCTGCGCGGCGAGCCGGACGGCTGGCATTGGGTGCTGGTGGACGACGCGGGCGCCGAGCGCCGCTCGGACTTCGCCGGCGCGGGGACGCGCTGGTCCGCGGGCGGCCGGTCCGATCCGGAGCCGGCGTGGTGGCGCCGCAGGCTCGCCGAGACGGCCGACGGGCTGCGGGAGGCGGTCGCCGAGCGGCTGACCGACGCGACGTTCCGCGAGTTCGGCACCGAGGCCGCGATCACCTGGTTCGCGGTCGCGGAGCCCGTCGAGTGGGAGGGCATCGTCACCCTCCGGGAGGCCGACCCGGCGCGGTTCCCCGGCCGGGTGCCGCCGTTCGTGGTCACGCTGGAGCCGGGGCGCGGGGCGCTGCTGCCGGACGCGAGCCTGCTGTTCTCCACCCGCGCCGCGGACGCCTGGACGACCCTCGCCGCGATCGCCGAGCGCTGCGGCACCCTCCCGCCGAAGTCGTCGTTCCTGTGCGGGTGGGCCGGGCACCGCAGCGTCCGGGTGGGGCGCGGGACGCTGGCGCTGTCCACCGGCCGGAGCGACGACGGCGTCGAGCGGCTCGCGCAGATCTGCGGGACGCGGACGGCCGGCTGGAGCGGCAACCCCGAGATGCGGTTCCGGCTCGACGGCGTCGACCTGCTCGACGAGCCCGCCGGCGACGTCGTCGCGCTGCTCCGGGAGCTCGGCCACGAGATCGTCACGCGCGGCCGCTCCGTCCGGCTGGCGGCCTCCGGGCTCACCCTCCACGCGCCCGACGGGCCCGGCGAGGCGGAGCGGTTCACCGGTGTGTCCCTCGGAGTGCCGGCCGCCCTGTCGCCGCTGTGGGCCGGTTCCTGACGCGCTGATCCCCGGCCCGCTGATCCCTGACGCACGCTGATCCCTGACGCACGCTGATCCCTGACGCACGCTGATCCCTGACGCACGCTGATCCCTGACGCACGCTGATCCCTGACGCACACGGAGCCGACACCCACGGGGGACCGTGCCGTCACCGGAACGCAACCGCGGCCGCCTAGGTTCCCCGATCATGAGAAGCCGCGCGCGCCATGCCGTGCTCGCCGTGACCGGCGCCGCCCTCGCCGGCGCTCCCCTCGCCCTCACCGTCTCCCCCGCCCGCGCCGCCGGCACGCCCGGCACGATCAACGTCCATCGCGGCGGCCCCGCACGGTCGCTGCCGTTCACCGCCCGCCGGGACGGGGAGGCGATGATCTCCTTCACCGCGTCCGCCCCGGGCGTCTCCTGGGTCCGCGAGGGCGCCGAGTCGGCTGTCGTGTCGATCGCCCTCGACGGGCGCCCCGTGACCGACCTCGTCGTCCCCTCGTCCGACCCGGTCCCCCGCAGCCTCGGGCTCGGGCGCGTCGGGAAGGGACGCCACAAGGTGACGCTGCGGTTCGCCAAGGGCAGCGCGCCCGCCGCCCGCCGCGTCACGCTCCGGCGTCCCGCGGTCCGCATGCCGGAGGCGGACGCGCTCGCCCTGCGCCACGCGCCCGTCGTCGTCGGGCGGACGGGCTGGCCGCTCGGCGACCCCTACCAGAACGCGACCACCGACACCCCGCTGGTCGCCTGGCACGAGACCCGTCCCGCCGCCGCCCCCGGCCACAAGATCATCGAGTACTCGGTGGTGTGGAGCAACGAGGACGGCGGCACCGACACGCCCGCGCTGATGGCCCGCTGGGGCCGGACGACCGACATCGAATGGATCTACCGGGTCGAGGTCGACGCGTCCGGCGGGCGCGTGGACGGCACCGCCGTCTACCAGGCGCCGATGCACCTGACCCTGAAGTTCACGGGCCGCTACGAGGGCGACCACCCCGTCCTGCAGACCTGCACCCAGAACAACAACATGTGCGACGTGATCTCGCCGGACCCGCCCCTGCGGTTCCTGCTGGACGCCTCCGGCACCCGCCCGGACGGCCGGGCCCGCGAGTTCGTCATGGACCGCGAACCGTGGACCTACCGGATCGCGGCGCAGGAGATGCTCCGCGAAGGGAAGATCGAGAACCCGTCCGATCCGGCGACCCGCGAGGTCGGCGACCAGCGGACGTACCTGTTCGTGGAGTTCGCCAAGACGACGGGCACCGCCACCGGGTCCGGGTCGGTGCCCGGGGTCGCGCTCGGGGTCCGGCTGAAGTCCGACCCGTCCCGGCTGTACCGCTCCGACCACGGCGAGCCGACCTGGTCGATCGACCGCGACGGCGCCGTCGCCACCACCGTCGAACTGCCCGAGGGGACGAAGGTCTCCGACATCGCGAGCATCGAGGCCCTCCGCCGTCCCACCGGAAACGGGGACAACGGCGCCCCGGCGACGGTGACGTCCATCAACCGCGGGTTCTTCCTGGACGACTCGTTCCTGCCGCAACCCTCGTCGGTCGAGTGGAAGGGCTCGGTCACGCTCACGCAGGCGAACCCGTCCGCCGTCCTCTGGCGTCCCTGACACCTCACCGGGCACCGCGATGGGGCCCGTGGCGCGAAACGGCCACGGGCCCTTGTTCATAGGGAACCCGGGCGAACTCCGCGCGCGTCCAAGGAGTCATACACTTCGCCAATAACTTGCATAGCGACCCCGGAGAGGACGTCCGCCATGGCCTACGGGCAGCCCCCGTCGCCCGGCCAGGGACAGCAGCCCCAGTGGCAGCAGCAGCAGGCCCCCTGGCAGCAGCCCGGAAACGCCTGGCAGCAGCCGCAGCAACCGCAGGGCGGCATGGGCTGGCAGCAGCCGCCGCCGGGCGGGAACAACCCCCAGGGCGGGAACGACACCGCCCAGATCCCCGGCCACTTCGGGCCCGTCACCGACGACGAGAAGACGTGGTCGCTGATGGCGTACGTGGGGCAGTTCCTCGTCGGCGCGATCGCGCCGGCCGTCGTCTACCTCGGCAAGGCCCGCTCGCCGTTCGTGCGCCGGCACGCCGCGCAGGGCCTCAACATGGGCATCGCGGCGATCGCCGTGTGGTTCGTCTTCGGGCTGCTGTCGCTGGCCGTCGACGTCCTCATCTGGGTGCCGCTGCTCTTCACGGCCGTGCAGATGTTCTTCCTGGTGTACGCGGGCCGGGCCGCCAACCGCGGCGAGTTCCGGCGCGTTCCGTCCGCGGTGGCCTGGCCCCTGCTGAAGTAGCCGCTACTTCTTGCCCCTGTCGGCGTCGCCGCCCCCGGTCGAGAGGGCGGCGACGAAGGCCTCCTGCGGGACGTCCACCCGCCCGATGGTCTTCATCCGCTTCTTGCCCTCCTTCTGCTTCTCCAGCAGCTTGCGCTTGCGGGAGATGTCGCCGCCGTAGCACTTGGCGAGGACGTCCTTGCGGATGGCGCGGATGTTCTCGCGGGCGATGATGCGGGCCCCGACCGCCGCCTGGATCGGCACCTCGTACTGCTGCCGCGGGATCAGCTCCTTGAGCTTGGCCGTCATCATCAGGCCGTACTCGCGGGACTTGTCCTTGTGCACGATCTGGCTGAAGGCGTCCACCGACTCGCCCTGCAGCAGGATGTCGACCTTCACCAGGTCGGACTCCTGCTCGCCGCTGGGCTCGTAGTCGAGCGAGGCGTACCCGCGCGTCTTGGACTTCAGCTGGTCGAAGAAGTCGAAGATGATCTCGGCGAGCGGCAGCGTGTAGCGGATCTCGACGCGGTCCTCCGACAGGTAGTCCATGCCGAGCAGCACGCCGCGGCGGCCCTGGCACAGCTCCATGATCGCGCCGATGTGCTCGGACGGGGACAGCAGCGTCGCCTTCACCACCGGCTCGTACACCATCCCGATCTTGCCCTCGGGGAACTCGCTGGGGTTGGTGACGACGTGCTCCGACCCGTCCTCCATCACGACCCGGTACACCACGTTCGGCGCGGTCGAGATCAGCGAGAGGTCGAACTCGCGCTCCAGCCGCTCCCGGACGATCTCCATGTGCAGCAGGCCGAGGAAGCCGCAGCGGAACCCGAACCCGAGCGCCGCCGACGTCTCCGGCTCGTAGACCAGCGCGGCGTCGTTCAGCCGCAGCTTGTCGAGCGCGTCGCGCAGCTCGGGGTACTGGTCGCCGTCCACCGGGTACAGGCCGGAGAACACCATCGGCTTCGGGTCGCGGTAGCCGCCGAGCGCCTCGGCGGCCTTGCGGGACACGCCGGTCACGGTGTCGCCGACGCGCGCCTGCCGGACGTCCTTCACCCCGGTGATCAGGTAGCCGACCTCGCCGACGCCGAGGCCCTGCACGGGCTTGGGCTCCGGGGAGATCACGCCGACCTCCAGGGTCTCGTGCGCGGCCCCGGTCGACATCATCAGGCTCTTCTCGCGCCGCGACAGGTGCCCGTCCATGATCCGGACATAGGTGACGACGCCCCGGTAGGTGTCGTACACCGAGTCGAAGATCAGCGCCCGCGCGGGGCCGTCGGGGTCCCCGACCGGCGCCGGCACCTCCTGGACGATCTTGTCGAGCAGCTCGCGGACGCCCTCGCCCGTCTTGCCCGACACGCGCAGCACGTCCGAGGGGTCGCAGCCGATGATCCCGGCCAGCTCCCCGGCGTACTTGTCCGGCTGCGCCGCCGGGAGGTCGATCTTGTTCAGGACGGGGATCAGGTGCAGGTCGGCCTCGAGCGCCAGGTAGAGGTTGGCGAGCGTCTGCGCCTCGATGCCCTGCGCCGCGTCCACCAGCAGGACCGCGCCCTCGCACGCCGCGAGCGAGCGCGACACCTCGTAGGAGAAGTCGACGTGGCCGGGGGTGTCGATCAGGTTGAGGACGTGGTCGACGCCGCCGGACGTCCAGGGCAGCCGGACCGCCTGGCTCTTGATCGTGATGCCGCGCTCGCGCTCGATGTCCATCCGGTCGAGGTACTGGGCGCGCATCTGGCGCTCCTCGACCACTCCGGTCAGCTGCAGCATCCGGTCCGCGAGCGTCGACTTGCCATGGTCGATGTGCGCGATGATGCAGAAGTTGCGGATGATCGCGGGATCGGTCTTGTCAGGCTGGGGCGCTGGCACCGGGGTCCGTTCGCAATGCTCACAGGTGGACAGGGATCTGTGCCTCCCATAGTCCCATGTTCCGCGCGATGCTCCGTGCACGGTCCGGTTTGGGCCGGGCCCCGGTGGTTGGTAGGCTGTGCGACTGCGTGTGGCGTAGCGTCGTGCCCCGGGGGCACCGTCCCGCCCCCGTTCAGACATTCGTCAGCGCCTGCCGATACGCGCAGGCCCAGGATCGCGACCAAGCTGAGGCTCTACGACGTGGCTAACATCAAGTCCCAGATCAAGCGCAACAAGCAGAACGAGAAGGCCCGCCTGCGCAACAAGGCCGTCAAGTCCGAGCTGAAGACGGCGATCCGCAAGTTCCGCGAGGCCGCCGAGGCCGGCAACGTGGACGACGCCGTCGCCGCGCAGCGGTTCGCCGCGCGCAAGCTGGACAAGGCCGCCAGCAAGGGCGTCATCCACAAGAACCAGGCCGCCAACCGCAAGTCGGCGATCGCCAGGCAGGCCGCCGCCCTGCAGGCCAAGTAGGACCGCACGCCCGGGGCCGGCCGCGCGCCGGCCCCGACGCATGTCCATGGACGAGCGCCGCGCGGTCAAGATCTCCAAGTATCTGGCCAAGCACCTGCGGCACCGCCCCGAGCGGATCGGCCTCACGCTCGATCCCGGGGGATGGGCCGACGTCACCGACCTGCTCTCAGCCGCCGCGGCGCACGGTTTCGCGCTGACCCGCGCCGAACTCGAGCACGTGGTGGCGGTCAACGACAAGAGGCGCTACGAGCTCGCCGGGAACCGGATCCGGGCCGTCCAGGGCCACTCGGTCCCCGTCTCGTTGAACCTGCCGGTCACGCCCCCGCCGGAACTGCTCTACCACGGCACCGTGCGCCGTTCCGTCGACCCCATCCTGCGGGAGGGCCTGCTGCCCATGGGGCGGCACGCCGTCCACCTGTCCCCCGACCGTGAGACGGCTCAGCACGTCGGCGCACGGCGCGGCGCCCCCGTCGTCCTGACCGTCCAGGCCGGGCGGATGGCGGCCGACGGTCACGCGTTCCGCGTCAGCGCGAACGGCGTGTGGCTGGTCGACGCGGTTCCTCCGGAATATCTGAGCGAATGACCTCCGCGGCGCCCCAGTCGGGAACGTGCCGCACCCATTCCGGCCCTTCCTTCGGACCGAACAGGTACCGGTGCGGGACGATCTCACGAATGGCGCGGTGCACGTCCAGCCGGTCGTCGATCATGTGGGTGATCCCGAGTTCCGCGCAGTGCCGCGCCTTGTCCTGCCGCTTCCGGCAGAACCGCACGTTGCCCCGCGGCAGACCCGTCCGCCCGTAGAAGTCGTGGTGGTCGAGCCAGGCCAGCGTCCTTTCCCGCACCCGGTCCCCGCACTTGGAGATGATCCAGGCCCGTCCCCCGAAGGCCTCGATCAGGCCGGGCAGCACCTCGTAGACGCCGTCCGTCGCGGGGGACGCGAGGGCCTCCTCGAAACTCCCGTCGAGGAACGCGGTGTCGTCCTCACCCGGAGCCCTGAGCCCGCCATGAATGACCCGGCCGAAATCGACGCCGAGTCGCGGTTCGATGTTCATGCCCCCACCCTCGGCGCGAGCGCCCTAAAACAGAACTATCAATCACCCTCACAGCTATAGTCCGTGCCTATGGACCTGAGCCGCCTGTCCACGGACGCGCTCGCCTCGTTCGCGGTCTTCGCCGACCATCTCAACTTCACCCGCGCCGCCGAAGCACTCCACATCTCCCAGCCCGCCCTTCACGTCAAGGTGCAGAAACTCGCCGACACCCTGGGCCGTCCCCTCTACACCCGGCACGGGCGCCGCCTGGCCCTCACCCCCGCCGGCGAGCAGGTCGCCCGCTTCGCCCGTGACCTCGACGCCCGCATGACGGCGTTCCTCGCGGACGTCCACGGCACGTCCCCCTCCCGCGTCCCGGCCCTGGCCGCAGGCGAGGGCGCCTACCTCTACCTCCTCGGCGGCGTCGTCCGCCCCGGCATCCGCCTGATCAACGGTGACCGCGCCCGCACCCTCGCCGCCGTCCGCACGGGCCGCGCCGACCTGGGCGTCGCCGTCCTCGACGTGCTGCCCGCCGACATCACCGCCGTCCCGCTGGCGTCCTATCCCCAGACGCTCGTCATGCCGGCCGGCCACCCCCTCGCCGCGCGGCCGCACCTCACCCTCGCCGACCTCGCCGGCGCCTCCCTCGTCGTCCCGCCTCCCGAGGGCCCGCACCGCATCACCCTCGAACGCGCCCTGCGCGCCGCCGAGGTGCCCTGGTCGCTGGCCGTCGAGGCCTCCGGCTGGCCCCTGATGCTGCACTTCGCGTCCCTCGGCGTCGGCCTCGCCGTCGTCAACGGCTGCGTCCCCCCTCCCCCGGGCCTGGCGGCGCGCGAGATCATCGACCTGCCCGCCGTCCCCTACTACGCTCTCCACCTGCCGGGCAGGGCCGACGACCCCCTCGTCACCGACCTCCTGACCGCCGTCCGCGCATCGCTGAGGAGCACGCCGTGCACTTCGAGACCTCCGTCGACATCGACGCCCCGCCCGAGACCGTCTGGAACCTCCTGAAGGACGTCGAACGCTGGCCCGACATGACCGCCTCGATGGACCGCGTCGAGATCCTGGACAGGCCCTTCGCCCTCGGCAGCCGGGCCCGCGTCCACCAGCCGAAACTCCCCGCGACCGTCTGGACCGTCACCGCCTTCGACGAGAACGGGACCTTCACCTGGGAGTCCCGCTCCACCGGCGTCACCACGACCGGGGCCCACGAGATCACCCCCACCCCCGACGGCGGCTGCACCGTCCGCCTCACCCTCGACCAGAAGGGCCCCCTGGCCCCCCTCTTCGCCCTCCTGGCCGGCCGCCTCACCCGCCGCTACGTGACGATGGAGGCCGAGGGCCTGAAAGCCAAAGCCGAACCCACCCGCTGAAGGACTGCCTGGCAGCGACCGGCAACCCGCCGCAACGGCCGCCATCGCCGGGTGGGTTCAACACCGCACTTCGCAGCACGGCCCCCGAAGAGCGGGCCCTCCGCGGTTGTCCCGCCGTGTGCGCGGCTGCTCGACCACGACCGAGCGTGACGGTGTTGCCCTCGCCACGAATGGAGGGCGCAGGCCTCGGCGGAACCGAACCAGTCGTCAAGGAGAGGGGCGAAGGCCGGCGAGCATGAGGCCGAGCGTCCGCTGGCGCAGGTCGGCGTCCCAGCCGCCGTGCAGCGCGCCCTGACATGCGCTGACCAGCAGCGCCATCACCTCGTCGAGCCGAATCCTCGCGGCCACCGCACCCGACTCCTGCCCGCGCGCGAGCAGTTCTCCCACCGCGTCGCTCAGCGATCCGAGCGGCCCAGTGATCGGCACTTCCGTCCCCTCGGCCGCGAGCAGGTTCACGACCGCCCGGTTCGCGGCGGTGCGTTCCACGAGCCGCGCGACGAACTCGAACAGCGCGCCGGCGGGGTCCTCGCTCGCGACGAGCTCCGCCGCGTCGTCCGTGACCTGCTGCAACAGCCGTTTCATCAACGCCCGCAACAGGTCGGCCTTCGTCGGAAAGTGCCGGAACACGGTCCCGATGGCCACCCCCGCCCGCCGCGCCACCTCCTCCGTCGACGCGTCCGGCCCGGCAACGGCGAACACCTCCTCCGCCGCCTCCAGGATCCGCTCCCGGTTACGCCTCGCGTCCACACGCATCCGCCGACCTCCCCACTGGACAACATGAGTCCCGACTCATTATCGTCCCTTCATGAGTCATCACTCATCTTAGGAGCCGGTGACCACCACACCACGTGACCTGTTCCAGCAGATGCAGCAGCGTTGGCTCGGCCACCCGACCACTCACATCGGCGATCTCCTCGCCGACGACGCCGTCATCGAAACCCCGTTCGCACCCCCGGGCCAGCCGACCAGATTCGAGGGCAAGCGACAGTTCCTGGAGTTCACCGCCCCGCAGCGGACCGCGTTCCCCGTCCGGTTCGACGACTGCCGCACCATCGCCGTCCACGACACCCGCGACCCGAACACGATCGTGGTGGAGTACGAACTGACCGGCACGAACACCAACACGGCCAAGCAGTCCACGGCCACATTCATAGCCGTCCTCACAGCACGCCAAGGCAAGGTGGCCCTATGGCGCGAATACCAAAACACCCTGGCCATCACACAGGCCCTCACCTAACCCCAGCCAAACCCTCAAGCCCGAGGGGTGGCCCGTTCTGCAGCAGGCGCGGGGGCCGTGGGCGTCGGACGTGGCTTGGTGGCTGGGGTGATCGTGGTGGGTGTTGGCGGTTTTGGTGGGACGCGGCGGGTCAACCGCGGGCCGCGACGATCCGCGCGACAGTCTTCTCCAGAGCGTAGGCAGGGTCGGCGGCACCGCCCTTGACCTCCTCGTCGGCCTCGGCGACAGCGGTCAACGCCCGCGCGACCCCATCACCAGACCAACCCCGCAACTGCCTCTGAACACGATCGATCTTCCACGGCGGCATGCCCAGGTCCTTGGCCAGGGCCGCTCCTCGCGCGCCGCGGGGTGCACCGCCGACCTTCGCCAGTCCCCGCATGCCCTGGGCGAGCGCGCTGACGATCAGGACGGGCGCCACGCCCGTCGCGAGGGCCCAACGGAGCTGCTCGAGGGCCTCGGCGAGCTGCCCCTCGATCGCCTTGTCCGCCACGGTGAAGCCGCTGACCTCGGCGCGTCCCCGGTAGTAGCGGGCGATGGCCGCATCGTCGATCTTGCCGCCGGTGTCGGCGACGAGCTGGCTGCAGGCCGCGGCCAGCTCGCGCAGGTCGTTGCCGACGGCCTCGATGAGCCCCCGCGCGCCGTCCGCCGAGATCTTCCCGCCCGCCTTGCGGATCTCGCTCCGGACGAAGTCGACCCGCTCACCGGCCTTGGTGACCTTCGGGCACGCGATCTTGCGCGCCTTGAGCTTCGTCAGCCCGTCCACCAGCGCCTTGCCCTTGGCGCCGCCGGGATGGACGGCGACGAGCACGACGTCCTCCGCCGGAGCCTTGGCGTACTTCAGCACCTCGGCCGTCAGGTCCTTGCCCAGATCCTGCGCCGACCGCAGCACCAGCACCTTCCCGCTGCCGAACAGCGACGGCGACGTCAGCTCCGAGATGCGACCGGGCTCCAGCGCACCGGGCGCCAGATCGATGACCTCGATCTCTGGATCCCCCGCCCGCACGGACGCGACGACGTCCCCGATCGCCCGCTCCACGAGCAACTCTTCGTCACCGACGACCAGAATGATGGACTCAACCGACACCCCTGCAGCATGCCACGCCGCACCCACCCCTGCGCCCAACCGCAAGGATCCCCCACAGCAGTTGATGAGCGGACGATGGAGCGTCGACCCTGCCCGGCTCGCGTGTCTGGCGGGTCAGTGGCGGGGGATGGTGGTGAGGCCGGATGGGGTGCGGGCTATGGCTATGTCGCCTTCCTTGTCGGTGCGGTGAGTTTGGATGTGGAGGCGGCGCAGGAGGGCGAGGGTGGTGGCGGACGGGTGGCCGTAGTCGTTGTGGGCGCCGACCGAGATCAGGGCGATGGACGCGTGGGCGGCGGCCAGGAAGGCGGGGTCCTGGCTGCGTGAGCCGTGGTGGGGGACCTTCAGCACCTGGACACGGGGGACGCTCCCTTCGAGGACGCGTTGTGCCTCCAGTTCCACGTCGCCGGAGAGGAGGGCGCTGAAGCCCGGCTTGCGGGCGACGAGGACGACGCTCGCGTTGTTGATCGTGGTGCCGTCGTCCTCGGGCGACAGGGCGGGGGCGGTGGTCAGCGGGGCGAGGACGGAGAGGGTGAGGTCTCCGACGCGCCACTGCTGGCCGGTCGCGGCGGGATCGGCTCGGAGGCCGGAGGTGTGGCGCGCCTCGCGGCCCGAGGTGCGGGGCGTGATCAGCACCTCGCGGACGGTGCGGCCGTGGCGCACGCCGGAGATGCCGTTGATGTGGTCGGCGTGCGGGTGGGTGAGGACGAGGAGCGGGACGTCGGTCACGCCGAGGCGGTGGAGGCAGCGGTCCACCGGAGTGGGGTCGGGGCCCGCGTCCACGACGACGGCTTGGCCGGGGCCTGCCGACAGGGCCAGGGCGTCGCCTTGCCCGACGTCACAGGCGACCATCTGCCAGCCGGGCGGCGGCCATGAAGGGGCGATGACGCGCAGGGCGACGACCCCGACGAGGACGCCGATCATGGCCGCGGCCGCGATGAGGCGGAGGCGGTGGCTGCGCAGGGCCAGGGCCGCTGCCCCGGCGCCGAGGAGGAGCGTGGTGGCGCCCAGGGCACCGCTCGCCCAGGGGATCGTCGCGTAGGGCAGCGACTCGGCAGTGTGCGCGACCCAGATGATCCAGCCGACGGCCAGGCCGGCGGGCCACACGATCACGCGCGCGAGTGGCAGGGAGAGCGGCGCGGTGACCGTGGCGAGGGCGCCCAGGATGGTGGCGGGGGCGACGGCCGGGGCGGCGAGCAGGTTCGCGAACACGGAGACGACGCCGACCTCTCCGGACAGCATCACCAGGACGGGTGCGACGGCCACCTGGGCGGCGGCCGCGACGGCGAGGGCCGCCGCGAGCGGGCCCGGCATCCGGCGGGCGAGCCGCTCGCGCCAGCGCGGGGCCAGGACGAGCAGACCGGCCGTCGCGAGAGCCGACAGCGCGAACCCGTAGGAGCGCGCCAGTTCCGGGTCGATGAGGACGAGGAGCAGCACCGCCGCGGCCAGGGCGGGGAGGCCCTGGCGCTGCCGTCCGGTGAACAGCGCGAGGAGGCTGATCAGGCCCATGACGGTGGCCCGGAGGACGCTCGGTTCGGGGCGGACGACGACCACGAACGCGCACACCGCGAGGACGGCCACGGGTGGGGCGCGGCGCCGTCCGAGCCCGGCGAGGCGGCACAGCCCGAGCACCGCCCCGATGACGATCGCCAGGTTCGCGCCGGAGACCACGAGGAGGTGGGTGAGCCCGGCGGTCCGGAACTCCTCCGCGAGTTCCGGGTCGAGGCGCGAGGTGTCGCCGACGACCATCCCCGGAAGTACGGCGCGCTTGTCGGGCGGAAGCCGCGCCACTGCCGCTCGCAGCTTCGCCCGCACGTGCTCCGCGGCGCGCTGGATCTTGGACGGCGGCCCAAGGAAGGTCGGCGGCCCGCGCACGATCACGACCGCGGCGAGCAGATCGGGGCCCCTGGGCGGCACGAAACGGCCGCGGAGCCGCACGCGCATGCTGGGAATCGAGCGGAGCCAGCGGGGATCCGCGGCGATCAGAAGCACCGGGACCCGGACCTTGCTCCGCTCGACGGCCTCCGCACGTGCGCGAATGATGATCATCGGCCGGCCGTTCCCCGGCTTCGCCTGCGGGTCCCCGGTCACCACGGCCTCGGCCGTCGCGGATCGCCCCGCGCGAGCCAGGTCACGCACGGGTCCCGTGCCGACCGCGGTCGTCCGCAGCGCCACCCCGCAGGCCGACGCCGCAGCACACGCCAGCGCCGTCCCCGCAAGAAGCCGCCACGCACCACCCGATCGCCGCGCCAGGCCGCCCTCCAGCCCCCACGCGGTTGGAAGAAGCCGGCCGAAAAAGCGTCCACTCCGGTCCATGACCGCCCGCCGCCCACCACCTCCATCCAGCCGACTCGTGGGCGCAGAAGGCTGGCTGAAGAAGCGTCCACGCCGACGAACGGTCGTCCGCCCCGCGGTGCCGCCATTTGGGTGGTGGTTGGGTGTGGAGTGCTGATTGTGAGGGCTTTCAGGGCGGCTGGTGTTTATGTGCTGGGCGGGGCTTGTTTGTGGGCTTTGTGTGGGGGTGGGGGGCTCGTCGAGAGGGCCTTCTTGATGGCTGGCGCTCGCGTCTCGGGGCGTGTTGTCGTTCGGGGGGTGCGTCGCGGATGGGGGGCTTTCGAGGGTTGGTCGGTGGGTGGTCAGGAGGTAGAGGGACGCGGCGGCGGTGGTGGCTGCCAGGACGTAGATGAGGGGCTGGGGCAGTCCCAGGGTCGCGGCGGCGGCTAGCCAGGTGGCGAGGGCCGGGACGAGGAGGCGGAGGTCGTGGGTCATACGCGCACCATCGTCTTCAGGTCGGCGAAGCGGTGGGCGCCGATGCCGCTGACGTCCTGGAGTTGCTCGACGGAGCGGAAGCCGCCGTGCTGGGTGCGGTAGGCGACGATGCGCTGGGCGAGGACGGGCCCCACGCCGGGGAGGTCGTCCAGTTGGTCGGGGGTGGCCGCGTTGAGGTCGAGCGGGGCGCCGGGCGCCCCCGGGACGGTCGTGGTCGCGGCGCCGGGCGGCGGCGGCGGTGACGGTGCGCGGACGCCGACCGGGATCTGTTCGCCGTCGACCAGGGGGCGGGCCAGGTTGAGGGTGCCGGTGTTCGCGCCCGGACGGACGCCGCCCGCGGCCTTGATGGCCTCGGCGACGCGGGAGCCGGGCGGCAGGGTGACCACGCCCGGGTGCCTGACCTTGCCGAGGACGTGGACGAGCGCCGGGGAGGACGCCGCGGCCGCCGGGCTGGCCGACAGGGTGGGGCGCGGTTCGCTGAGGGAGGCGGTCGCCGCGGGGGCCGCCGTTTGGGGGCGCGGCCGGGCGAGCCAGAGGTATCCGGCGGCGACCAGGGCGGCGAGCACGCCGACGAGGATGAGCATGCGGACGTGGGAGCGGTCGGGCGTGGCGCGTAACCGGGCCGCCGGCGGAGCGTCGTCCGGGGCGGAGGGCGGCTTCCAGCGGCCCGTGAGGGTGTGCAGGCGGTCTTCGGTGTCGGGTCTCATGGAGCCTGACGTTAAGGAGGCCGGGCGGGCGGGAGCGTGGGGTTGGGAAAGTGTGGATAACTCTGGGTCAGCGGCGCCGGGACGCCGCGGCGGCGAGGACGAGCAAAAGCGCCAGCAGGGCCGTGACGTGAGTCAACGTGCCGGGCGACGAGAGGTAGACCCCGCCGAAGACGGCGATCGCGAGGACGTTCGACAGCAGCACGCCCGTGTTGGTCAGGGCGGAGACGGACGAGGCCTGGGCCGGTCCCACGGCTCCGGTGATCCGATCGACCAGAGGGCTGAAGCCTGCGGCGTGACCGAATCCGGCGGCGTACAGGAGGGGGAGCGACGAGAGCGTCGGCCAACCGTCCTGGGTCAGGAAGGCCAGCGCGGACGCGGCGGCGGCGAACGTGAGCAGTCCCCAGGCCGGAAGATTCGTCCTCATCGAAAGGGGCAGGCGTGTCCATCCCAGGCCCGCCGTCGCGAAGCCTGCCGTGTACGGGAGGAACGTGAGCCCGGCGTGGAGCGGCGAGAAACCGAGGACGTTCTGTAGGTAGAGCGCGAGCGTGAAGAGGAAGCCGCTGTAGGCGCCCATCACCGCGCAGGAGGCGAAGAGGCCGGATTTGATGAAGGGTCTGCGCAGCACCGAGAGGTCCAGAAGCGGTGACGCCGTTCTCAGCTCGTGGACACAGAAGATGGTGAGCACGACGCATCCCGTCGCCATGGACGACCACGTCCACAGGGGCCAGCGCTGTTCCCTGCCGAAAACCAGCGGGACGACGAGTGCGACCATGCCGCAGGAGAGAAGTACGACGCCGGACAGGTCCAGGCTGACGGCCTTCCTCTGCTCCGGCGGCATCAGACGTGGTCCGATGGCGAGAAGCGCGGCTCCCACAGGGACGTTCACCAGGAAGATGGGGCGCCAACTGCCGCCCAGGGTCACGATGACGCCTCCTGCCACCTGGCCCAAGGCAACACCCAACGCTAGGACCATCGAGTAGAGGCCGAGTGCACGCGCCCTGGCCGCCCCCTCGAAGGACAGCTGAATCAAGGACAGAACCTGCGGCAGCAGGAGTGCGGCGGCGGCACCCTGGCAGACCCTTGCGGCGACGAGGACGGCACCGGACGGCGCCAGCCCGCATGCCAGCGATGAGGCTGTGAAGCCGAACAGCCCAAAGAAGAACATCGTGCGGTGGCCGTAACTGTCGCCCAGCCGCGCGCCCGTGACCACGAGGACCGCCAAGGCGAAGACGTAACCGCCCGTGACGAGTTGCAGTAGAGAACCGGACGCGTGCAGCCCTTCCGCGATGTCGGGCATCGCCACCGCCACGATGGAGCCGTCCATCGAGACCATTGTCTGCCCCGTGAGCAGCACCACCAGGAGCCATCGTCTGACCATTCCGCGAGTGTGCGGGGCGGCCGCAGAGCGGCGCTTGAAGATGTTTGCCCCTGCGTACGATGACGGGCATGCGCGAATCGACCATCGTGGCGGAGACGGAGGATTTCGCCGTCCACGCGGTGCGTTGCACGGGGCACCGGCCCGGATGGTCGGAGCCCGAGCCCTTCACCGGGGATCAGATCGTCCTGGTACGGGCGGGACGGTTCCGCATGCGGTCGCGTCACGGACGCGCTGTCATCGACCCCACCCTGGGCTACACCCAGATCGTGGATGAGGAGGGCCAGTTCGCGCATCCCGCAGGCGGCGACGTGTGCACGGCCATCACGCTCTCCCCCGGCCTGTGGCGGCGCCCGTCCGGGACGGTCAGGGTCAGCGCGCGCGCAGACGTGGCGCATCGCCTCCTCCTGCGTTCCGGTTCCGATGTCGCCTTCGAGACGGCGGAGCGGCTCATGGAGCTTCTCGCGCACCTCGCCGTGGACGAGCAGAGCGGGAAGCGACGTGCCCTCGTCGACGAAGCACGCGAGGCCATGGCGAGCGGCCATCGGGAGGCGTCCGGGCTCGTCTCGCTGGCGCGCCTCCTGGAGGTCTCCCCCTCCCACCTGAGCCGGACGTTCCGCCGCGAGACCGGCATGTCCGTCACCCGGTACCGGAACAGGATCCGGGTCGGGCGCGCCCTGGACCGCCTGGAGCGGGGCGAACGGGACCTGTCCGGGCTCGCCGCCGATCTCGGCTTCGCCGACCACGCGCATCTCACCCGGACGGTCAGGGAGGAGACCGGTCGCACGCCGACCGTCCTCCGCCGCCTCCTGCGGCCCTGACGCTCTCGCGGGTCAGAGCTGCGGTGCGATGACGACGCCCAGCATGCCGGGGCCGACGTGGGCGCCGATGACGGGGCCGACCTCGCCGACGTAGACGTCCACGACATGCGGGACGCGTTCGCGCAGCCGGTCGGCGAGGGCCTCGGCGCGGGCGGCTGCGGCGAGGTGCTGGACGCCGAGGTCGACGCGCCGGCCGCCGGCCTCGGCCACGGCCAGTTCCTCCAGCCGGGCCAGCGCCCGCGAGGACGTGCGGACCTTCTCCAGCGGCGAGATGAGGCCGTCGGTGATCTCCAGGAGCGGTTTCACCATCAGCGCGGAGCCCCACAGGGTCGCGGCGGCGCCGATCCGGCCGCCCCGCCGCAGGTGCTCCAGGGTGTCGACGTAGATGAGGGAGCGGGTGAGCCCGGCCCGGCGGGTGGCGGCGGACACGGCGGCGTCGGCGGACCCGCCCGCCATCGCGGCGGCCGCCGCGGAGAGGGCGGCGAATCCGAGGCCCATGCCGATGGTCCCGCTGTCGACGATCCGGACGGGCACGGCGGCGTCCTCGGCGGCGAGCCGCGCCGCCTCGACCGTCCCCGACATGGCGGAGGCCAGGTGCACGGAGACCACCTCGCGCGCGCCCGCGGCGGCGGCGGCCTTGTAGGCGTCCGCGAACCGCTGGGGCGCGGGACGGGACGTGGTGACGGGGTGCCATTCCTTCAGCGCCCGGGCGGCTTCGGCGGGGCTGATGTCGCCTTCGTCCCGGGTGGTGCCGCCGACGGCGATCTGCAGGGGGACGACGGTCAGCCCGTGCCGTTCGGCGAGCCCGGGGGGAAGGTAGGCGGTGGAATCGGTGACGACCGCGACCGCGCTGCCCATGCCGGCGACACTACCCGCGGCCGCGCCGTCCTCCGTCAGGGCTGGACGGGGACGCCGCCGCGCCAGATGCGCAGGGCGCGGAGCCCGAACGCCCAGGCGAAGGCGCCCTCGTGGTCGGCGTCCCACAGGACGATGTCGGCGAGCATGCCCGGGGCGAGGGAGCCGCGGTCGCCGACGCGCAGCGCGGCGGCTCCGCCGAGCGTGGCGGCGCGCAGGGCCTCGGTCACGCTGAGCCCGAACATCGCGACCGACAGCCCGATGACGAGGGGCATGGAGGTGATGCCGCACTGGCCGGGGTTGTGGTCGGTGCCGAGGGCGACGGTGACGCCGCGGTCGAGCATCTGCCGGACGGGCGCGGGGGCGCGGCTGCTGTTGAGGGAGCTGCCGGGGCAGACGGTGGCGGTGACGCCGGCGTGGGCGAGGGCCTTGATGTCGTCGTCGTTGGCCTGGGTGAGCAGGTCGGCGGACGCGCAGCCGACCTCGGCGGCGACCTGCGCGGCGCCGATGCGCTCGTTGGCGCAGGCGTGCATGCGGGCCTTGAGGCCGGCGCGCTTGCCGGTGAGCAGGAGGGCGCGGGCCTCCTCGGCGGTGAAGTGGCCCTCGTCGCAGTAGACGTCGATGGAGTCGGCGCCGGCGACGGCGGCGTCGCCGGCCCACAGGCGGACGGCCTCGATGTAGTCGCGGCGGCGCCCGAAGAACTCGGGCGGGAGGATGTGCGCGGCGAGGAACGTGGCGTGGATGCGGGGCATGGAGGGCTCGCCCTCCAGCGACCGCAGCATCCGGATGTCGGCGAGTTCGCCGTCGCGGGTGAGGTGGTAGCCGGTCTTGGCCTCGACGGTGGTGGTGCCGGCGAGGATCCACTGGCGGAGCCGTTCGCGGACGCCGTTGCAGAGCGTCCAGGGGTCGGTCCCCCGGGTGACGGTCACGGTGGAGTTGACGCCGCCGCCCGCCGCGGTGATGGCCGAGTGGGACGAGCCGCTGGTGCGCATGGCGAGCTCGGCCCAGCGGTTGCCCGCGTAGACGGGGTGGGAGTGGGCGTCGATGAGACCGGGGGTCACGAGGCCGCCGCCGAGGTTCTCGACATGGTCGACGTCGACGATGTCGTCGATGATGCCGGGGACGCTCTGCGGGAGGTCGGAGGCGGGCCCGGCCCAGACGACGCGGTCGTCGTGGATGAGCACCGCGGCGTTGCTGCAGACGTCGGTGCCCGTCCAGAGCCTGCCGATGTTCGTCAACAGCCGTACCGTCATAGGGTCACCGACCTGGATGGGGCCATGCGCACGTGAGCGCGGTGCAGGATGCCGTGGGGCGACGGCGCGGGCCGCGGGCCCTCGGTCGAGCGTTCGGACCTGCCATGGTTGGGCCACCTGCTCTCGATCCGAAACGCCGGCTGGGTGCCGGCGACTCCACCGTGGGAGGGTCGGGTGGCCGGGGGGCCACCGTTGGCAACGAGACCGGGGATATCGGTTTCGTCACGGTAGTGCACGGAACGTCCGTCCGACAACCTCTGATCGCAGCACATCGACACCCATCACCCCGCCCCTTAGCTCTACGACGGTACGGATTTCAACCGCACCGTCAAGCGGATTGGACAAGCTGTCACCGTTCGGCGACCAGTAGGGGTCTTCGGACGTCCCCGAACCGGCTGCTCGACCCGCCCCAAACCCACCGGGCCCTGTGGAGGCACCCGGTGGGTCAGAGACTCACGCGGTCGGGGAGACGGTCTCGTACCGGGCCAGTTCGCCCGCGAGGTCGGCGGGCATGCGAGCGTGCAGGACGGTGCCCTCGGCGACGTGCTCCTGCTTGAGCACCTCGCCGCGCTCGTGCACGCGCGCGACGAGGTCGCCGCGCTCGTAGGGCACCACGACGTGCAGTTCGCTCTCCAGGCCCGGCAGGTCGGCCTCGATCGCGGCGCGCAGCTCCTCGATGCCGAACCCGGTGCGGGCCGACACGACGACGCTGTGCGGCTCGCGGCGCTGCAGGCGGGCGATCGCGAGCTCGTCGGCCGCGTCCGCCTTGTTGATCACGATGATCTCGGGGATGCGGTCGGCGCCGATCTCGCGCAGCACCTCGCGGACGGCGTCGATCTGCGCCTCGGGATCGGCGTCGGAGCCGTCGACGACGTGCAGGACGAGCCCGGCGTCGGTGACCTCCTCCAGCGTCGAGCGGAACGCCTCGACGAGCTGGTGCGGCAGGTGCCGGACGAACCCGACGGTGTCGGCCAGGGTGAAGGCGCGGCCGCCCGGCGTCTCGGCGCGCCGGACGGTGGGGTCGAGGGTGGCGAACAGCGCGTCCTCCACCAGCACCCCGGCGCCGGTGAGCCGGTTGAGCAGGGACGACTTGCCCGCGTTGGTGTAGCCGGCGATGGCCACGGCGGGCACCTGGTGGCGGCGCCGCTCGCCGCGCTTGGTGTCGCGCGCCTTGGACATCTCGGCGATCTGGCGGCGCAGCTTGGCCATCCGGGTGCGGATCCGCCGCCGGTCCAGCTCGATCTTGGTCTCGCCGGGGCCGCGGCCGCCGATGCCGACGCCGCCCGCGGCGCGCCCGCCGACCTGCCGGGACAGGTTGCCGCCCCAGCCGCGCAGCCGCGGCATCAGGTAGTCGAGCTGCGCGAGCTCCACCTGCGCCTTGCCCTCGCGGCTCTTGGCGTGCTGGGCGAAGATGTCCAGGATCAGCGCGGTCCGGTCGATCACCTTGACCTGGACGGTCTCCTCCAGGTGCCGCAGCTGGCTGGGCGCCAGCTCGCCGTCGCAGATGACGGTGTCCGCACCGGTGGAGATCACGATGTCGCGCAGCTCCGCGGCCTTGCCGGAGCCGATGTAGGTCGCCGGGTCGGGGCGGGACCGGCGCTGGGAGAGCCCCTCGAGCACCTGCGAGCCCGCGGTCTCGGCGAGCAGCGCCAGCTCGCGCAGGGAGTTCTCGGCCTCCTCGGCCGTCCCCTCCGTCCAGACGCCGACGAGCACGACCCGCTCCAGCCGGAGGGACCGGTACTCGACCTCGGTGACGTCGGTCAGTTCGGTGGACAGGCCCGCGACGCGGCGCAGTGCCCGCCGGTCCTCTAGGTCGAGCTCGCCCGTCAGGGGCTCGTACTCGATGTCGTCAGGAGTCTGGGTCTGGTCTGCAGAGAAAGGTTGCGTCATATGTCCTCGTAGAACGCCGCTTCGCGGCCGTATCTTCCCCGCGATCGTCTCACGCGCCGTCCCCCGAGGTCACCTGGTTATCACCCGGTTTCCCCTTGGGTTGACGCAAGCGCGCGCGGGGAGGTCTGCAGGGGACCCTGCTTTGACCGGCCTCCGTACCGGCGAGTACCGTTCTCCACACAACAGAAGTCGAATTTCGCTATACGAAAGGGCGGGCAGATGGCTGGACTGGAAGGCATCGAGGTCACCGGACCCCTCGGCGAGCGGTACGAGGAGATCCTGACCCCCGAGGCGCTCGGCCTGCTCGCCGCCCTGCAGCGCGAGTTGGGCGCCCGCCGCAAGGAGCTGCTGGAGGCGCGCGCGGAACGCCAGCGCAAGCTGTCCGCGGGCGGGACCCTCGACTTCCTGCCCGAGACCGCCGGCGTCCGCGGCGACGACGCCTGGCGCGTCGCCGCGCCCGCGCCCGGCCTGGAGGACCGCCGCGTCGAGATCACCGGCCCGACCGACCGGAAGATGACGATCAACGCCCTGAACTCGGGCGCCAAGGTGTGGCTGGCCGACTTCGAGGACGCCAACACCCCGCTGTGGAACAACATGGTCGAGGGGCAGCTCAACCTGCGCGACGCCCTCGACCGCACCATCGACTTCACCGACGCGAAGAGCGGCAAGTCCTACGCGCTGAAGGACGACGGGGAGCTCGCGACGATCGTCGTCCGGCCGCGCGGGTGGCACATGGAGGAGAAGCACCTGCTCGTCGACGGCGAACCCATGTCGGGGTCGCTGTTCGACTTCGGCCTCTACTTCTTCCACTGCGGCCGCAGGCAGCTGGAGAAGGGCAAGGGCCCCTACTTCTACCTGCCGAAGATGGAGAGCCACCTCGAGGCGCGGCTCTGGAACGACGCGTTCAACCTCGCCCAGGACGCCCTGGAGATCCCGCGCGGCACCATCCGCGCCACCGTGCTGATCGAGACGATCCCGGCCGCGTTCGAGATGGAGGAGATCCTCTACGAGCTGCGCGACCACTCCGCCGGCCTGAACGCGGGCCGCTGGGACTACCTCTTCTCGGTGATCAAGAAGTTCCGGGACCGGGGCACCGACTTCGTGCTGCCCGAGCGCAACGCGATCACGATGACGGCGCCGTTCATGCGGGCCTACACCGAGCTGCTCGTCCGGACGTGCCACAAGCGGGGCGCGCACGCGATCGGCGGCATGGCGGCGTTCATCCCGTCCCGCCGCGACGAGGACGTCAACCGGGTCGCGCTGGAGAAGGTCCGCGCCGACAAGACCCGCGAGTCCGGCGACGGCTTCGACGGCTCCTGGGTCGCCCACCCCGACCTCGTCCCGGTCTGCCGCGAGGTGTTCGACGGCGTCCTCGGCGACCGGCCGAACCAGCGCGACCGGCTCCGCGAGGACGTGCACGTCTCCGCCGCCGACCTGCTGAACGTCAGGGCCACCCCCGGCGAGATCACCGAGGCCGGCCTGCGCAACAACATCGACGTGGCGCTGCGCTACCTGGCCACCTGGCTGGACGGCGCCGGCGCGGTCGCGATCCACAACCTGATGGAGGACGCGGCCACCGCGGAGATCTCCCGCTCCCAGGTGTGGCAGTGGATCTACAACGGCGTCGCCACCGCGGAGGGCCAGAAGATCACCAAGGAGTGGGTGGAGCAGCTCCTGGACGAGGAGCTCGGCAAGATCCGCGAGGAGCTGGGGCAGGCGTACAACGAGCCCCGCTACGACCAGGCCGTGGAGCTCTTCAAGGAGGTCACGCTGGCCGACGAGTACTCCGAGTTCCTCACCACGCCGGCCTACCAGCAGTTCCCGTAGGGAGTCCGGCTCCGGAGGCGTTCGCGGACCGTCCGGGAAAGGTGTTCCGGACGGTCCGCCGGGCCTTGCGGCGGGTCGGCGGGCGGGGGATCGTGGAGAGGATGGAGAGCATGCTCACGACGCTCGGGCCCCGGCTGGAGGCGCTGCTCGGAGCCGACCGGGTGATCACCGATCCGGTGCGGCTGCGCACCTACGAGTGCGACGGCCTCACCAACCACCGGTCCACGCCCGGCGTCGTGGTGCTGCCCGACACGGCCGAGCAGATCGCCGCGATCGTGCGGGAGTGCGCGGCGGCCGGGATCCCCTACGTCGCGCGCGGTTCGGGCACGGGCCTGTCGGGCGGCGCGCTCCCCCGCGCGGACGGCGTGCTGATCGTCACGTCCCGGATGAACCGGATCCTGGAGATCGACATCCCGGGGCAGCGGGCCGTGGTGGAGCCCGGCGTGATCAACCTGGACGTGACGCGGGCCGTCCGCCAGCACGGGTACTACTTCGCGCCCGACCCGTCCAGCCAGCAGATCTGCTCGGTGGGCGGGAACGTCGCGGAGAACTCCGGCGGCGCGCACTGCCTGAAGTACGGCTTCACCGCCCACCACGTGCTGGCCTGCGAGGTCGTCACGCCGGACGGCGAGCTGGTGGAGCTGACGGCGGACGGGCCCGGCTACGACCTGCTCGGCGTGTTCGTCGGGGCGGAGGGCACGCTCGGCATCACCACCAAGATCACGGTGCGGCTGACGCGGGTCCCCGAGACCGTGCAGACGCTGCTGGCCGCCTTCGGCTCGATCGAGGTGGGCGGCGCCGCGGTGTCGGCGATCATCGGCGCGGGCGTCGTCCCGGCCGCGATCGAGATGATGGACGCCCTGGCGATCGAGGCGGCCGAGGCGGCGGTGCGCTGCGAGTACCCGCCGGGGGCCGGCGCGGTGCTGATCGTGGAGCTGGACGGCCCGGAGGCCGAGGTCGCCGCCCAGTTCGCCGAGGTGGAGCGGATGTGCCGGGACGCGGGCGCCTTCGAGATCCGCATCGCCGCCGACGACGCGCAGCGGGCGCTGATCTGGAAGGGGCGCAAGTCGGCGTTCGCGGCCGTGGGCCGGATCAGCCCGGCCTACCTCGTCCAGGACGGCGTCATCCCCCGGACGGTGCTCCCGGACGTCCTGGCCCGGATCGACGCCCTGTCGGCCGAGTCGGGCGTGCGGGTCGCGAACGTGTTCCACGCGGGGGACGGCAACCTGCATCCGCTCGTGCTGTTCGACGACGCCGAGCCGGGCGCGGAGGAGCGCGCGGAGGAGGTCTCGGGCGCGATCCTCGACCTGTGCATCGAGCACGGCGGCTCCATCACGGGCGAGCACGGGGTCGGCGTGGACAAGGCCCGCTACATGCCGCGCATGTTCACCGACGCCGACCTGGACACGATGCAGATGGTCCGCTGCGGCTTCGATCCCGCGGGGCTGTGCAACCCGGGCAAGGTCTTCCCCACCCCGCGGCTGTGCGGGGAGGTGCCCGGCAAGCGCAAGGGCCCGCACCCGTACGAGGGAAAGGCGGACATCTTCTGATGCGGCCCCTGGACGCCCTGGCGAAGGTCTGCGGCGACGTACGGCCCGGTGAGCCCGCCGAAGGCGTGCTCGGCGTGGAACCCGCGCTCGTCGCGGCGCCGAAGAACGTGACCGAGGCCGCCGACGTCATGCGCGTGGCCGCCGAGAACGGTCTCGCCGTCGTCCCGCGTGGGGCCGAGACCCGCCTGGACTGGGGCGAGCCCCCGGAACGCTGCGATCTGCTCATCGACACCCATCGGCTCGACGAACTCGTCGAGCACACGGCCGGGGACCTCGTCGCCAAGGCGGAGGCCGGGCTCCCGATGGAGGAGTTCGCCGAGAGGCTGGCGGAACGGGGGCAGCGGCTAGCGCTCGACGTCCCGCTGCCGGGTTCGACGGTCGGCGGGACGATCGCCACGAGCGCCGCCGGTCCCCTGCGCACGCTCTACGGGACGCCCAGGAACCTCGTCATCGGGCTCACGGTCGTCCGGGCTGACGGCCAGGTCGCGCGCTCGGGCGGCAAGGTCGTCAAGAATGTCGCCGGGTACGACCTGGGGCGGCTCTTCTGCGGCTCCTACGGAACGCTCGGCCTGATCGTGGACGCCACGTTCCGCCTGCACCCGACCCCGGAGGCGACCGCTTACGTGACGTGCGCCGTCGACGGGCCAGAGGACACGCACGACGCGGTCCAGACCGTCCTCCACTCCCCCGTCGCCCCGAGCGCGGTCGAATACATCAGTCCAGGGACGGTCGCGGTCTTCCTCGAAGGCGTTCCCGACGGTGTCACCACGCGCGCTCGGCAGATCGCAGAACTCCTAGGCGAGAAGGCCGAGATCTCCGATACCGCACCGGAGGGCTGGGGCCTCTACCCGGACGGCACCACCCTCATCGACATCGGCGCACCGCCGCCCTCGCTCCGGGACGTCATCACCACGCTCGGGCCAGATGCCGCCGCCACCTGGAGCGCCAGCGGGCACGGGCACGTGGGTCTTCCCGCCGAACTCGGCCCGAACGAGGTGGCCGACGTCCTCGGCCGTCTGCGGGATGTGCTGAAGCGGCACCGCGGTCACGCCGTCGTCCGCTACGCGCCGCAAGAGGTGCGCGACGAGATCGACCTGTGGGGGCCGGTTCCGGCGCTGACACTGATGCGGCGGGTCAAGGACCAGTTCGACCCGGATCACCGGCTGTCCCCGGGCCGTTTCGTGGGAGGGATTTGATGAGCGACCAGGACGACCTCCCGAAGCTGCTCGACGACTGCGTGCACTGCGGGTTCTGCCTTCCGACGTGCCCCACCTACGTGCTGTGGGGCGAGGAGATGGACTCCCCCCGCGGCCGCATCCATCTGATGCAGCAGCACGCGGACGGCGAGCCGCTCAGCGGGCCCATGGTCGAGCACTTCGACCGCTGCCTGGGATGCATGGCGTGCGTGACGTCCTGCCCGTCCGGTGTGCAGTACGACCGGCTCATCGAGATGACCCGCGCCGACGTCGAACGTGAACACCCCCGGTCCCTGAAAGAACGGGCCATACGGGAGATGGTCTTCCGGCTGTTCCCGTACAAGCGGAGGCTCCGCGCCCTGCGAGGCCCCCTCCGCGCCTACCAGAAGTCGGGTCTGGACCGACTTGTAAGGCTCAGCGGCGTTCTGGAACGGATCTCGCCGTCCCTGGCGGCGATGGAACGGCTCGCGCCGCCCCTCGGCAAGGCGCCGAGGCTGCCCGAGCGGGTCGCCGCACGCGGGGAGCGCCGCGCCACGGTCGGGATGCTGACCGGATGCGTCCAGGGCGAGTTCTTCCCGGGCGTCAACGCCGCCACGGCCCGCGTGCTGGCGATGGAGGGCTGCGACGTCGTCATCCCCAAGGGCCAGGGGTGCTGCGGCGCGCTGTCCCTGCACTCCGGGCGGGAGGAGGAGGCCCGCGCCTTCGCCCGCCGGACGGTCGAGACCTTCGAGTCCGTCGACGTGATCGTGGTGAACTCCGCGGGCTGCGGGTCCGCCATGAAGGAGTACCGGACGCTGCTCGCCGACGACCGGGAATGGTCCGCGCGGGCGGAGGCGCTCTCGGCCAGGACCCGGGATCTGGCCGAGTACCTGGTCGAACTCGGGCCGCGGGCGGAGCGGCGGCCGCTTCCGGTCACGATCGCCTACCACGACGCCTGCCACCTCGCCCACGCCCAGGGCGTGCGGAGCCAGCCCCGCGAACTGCTCGCCGCGATCCCCGGGCTGACCGTCCGCGAGATCGCCGACCCCGACATCTGCTGCGGTTCGGCCGGTACCTATAACCTGTTCCAGCCGGAGGCCGCCGGAGAACTCGGCGACCGCAAGGCGGTGAACGTGGACGCCACCGGAGCCGAACTGCTGGTCGCCGCCAACCCCGGCTGCTCGATGCAGATCGCGACGGCGCTGCGCCGGCGCGGGGCCGCCATCGCGGTCGCGCACACCGCGCAGGTGCTGGACGCCTCCCTGCGGGGACTTGGCCGCGACGCCCTCACCGCGCGCGGTTCGTAGCCCGCAGACCGGGACCGCCGACGATCCGGCCGTCGGGTATCGTGACCTGCCCGCCGTGGGCAGGGACACGCCGACCGAGCCGGAGAGGGCCCGAAGGAGCACCGACGACCATGTCCGACAGCCGCCAGCCGTACCGCTCGCACCGCCGCAGGAAGAAGAGCCACGCGGGGAGGCTCGGTCTCGCGGGCGCCCTGACCGGTGCGGTCGGGATCGCCGCGGTGGCCGGGGCGATCGTGGTCCTGAGGCCCGGCGACGGCGACGGCGCGGGATCCGCGCCGCCCAGCCTCGCCAGCCAGGGCGACGGCGCGGTGGGCTCGTCCGTGCCCGCTCCGAAGGCCGGCCCGCCGGTCGGCTTCACGACCCCGGAGGGCTACGGCTACAGCCTCGCCGCCGTCATGGCGGGGACGTCCCGGCAGCCGCTCGGCGCCACGCAGGCCCCGCCGTCCGGGACGACCTACGCCTACGCCGACTACGTCCTCACCAACAGCCAGCGGCGGCCGGTCCTGCTGGACTTCCCCGCCGACCTGTTCATGCCGAAGTCGCAGGTCCCGTCGTCGGCGCAGGAGCGCTGCATGCCGCAGGCGGGCATCCCGGACGACATGTGCACCCTCCCCAACCACAGCAAGATCACCGCGCGGATCGGCGCGTCGAAGGCACCGGTCGAGGACGGCGGCGACACGATGATTCCGGCGGGCGCCTCCTACGTGGTCCGCATCGCCTCCGACCTTCCGGTCAAGGAGGACCTCTCCGCCGACGACCTGCGCCTCTACGTGTGGAACGCCCGTTTCACCAGCGACCGCAAGGGCGTCCGGCTCGCCTTCCCGTGAGTTTCACCGGCCGATGAAACCGATGTCCTGATAAGCGGGCTTCAGGAAGCCGCCGGCCCCCACGTTGGCGAGGTCCGCGCGCACCGCGACGAGCTGGGGCCGCTGATACAGCGGCAAGACCGACGCCTGTTGCCAGATGAGCCGGTCGGTTCTGTTCACCAAAGCGTGGGCCCTTTCCGGGGAGATCTCGGCGATGGCCTTGTCCATCGCCGCGTCGATGACGGCGCTGCCGATCCGCGAGTAGTTCTGCTGGACGTTCCGTCCGCGCGGCCGTGCGAATACCGCTTTCATCTGCGAGACGGGGAACGAGGTACCGAGCCAGGAGAACGAAACGATGTCCATGTTCCCGGGCGTGACGTACCGCTCGAAGACGTCGTCTGCGGGAACTACCTGGATGTCCACTCGGACGCCTATGCGTTCGAGCAGCGCGCGCGTCAGTTCTCCTTCCCGCCTGCTGATGGGGACCCCTGAGGGGACCACGAACCGAAGCGCGAGCGTGCGTCCCGCTTTGGCGCGGTACTTGCCTCGCGACATCCAACCCGCCTCGTCCAGGAGCCGTCCGGCCCGCGCCGGGTCGTATGTGCCGAATCCGCTGGAGTTGTCCTGGTAGCCGGCCTGGGTGTTGACGTAGAAGTGGTTGCCGAGCGTCTGGACAGGGACGCCGAGGCCTGACAGGTCGGATCGCGCGATCACGCGCCGGTCGATGCCGAGCATGACCGCCCGACGCACCCGGACGTCGGACAGGACGGGTCCGGCCGCGTTGAACGTGAAGTTCCGCCAGTCCGGCCCGCCGGCTCTCCGCACGGCGGCGCCGCCGACTCCCTGGACGCGCTGCAACGCATCCGCGTCGAGGCCGATGTCCATCAGGTCGATCTCGCCGTTGGCAAAGGCGCCGGGCATCGCGCTGGTATCCATGGTGCGATACACGATCCGGTCGAGTTTCGCTGGCGCGCCCCACCAGGCCGGGTTCCGCACCAGGGTCACCGTCTTGGCCGTCTGGTCGATCCGCTGAAATCTGAACGGTCCGGCTGTGACGGGTATGCGACCCATCCAGCCTGTGTTGAACGCGCGTGGGCTCGCGTAGGCGGCGGCCGGGTAAAGGGGACTGAACAGACTCTGCCAGTCCGAGTACTTATGGGAGAACGTCACCTCGACCGCATGTTCATCGGCGCCGCGTTGGACTCGCTCGATCTGCCGGTATCCGGTGACGGTCGAGACCTCGTAGCGCGGGTCGCGTCCAGACAGGGCATGGGCCTGCGCCCGAAAGTCGGCGTAACCGAGGGGCCTGCCGTCGGACCATTTAGCGCGCGGATTGAGCCTGTAGGTCACGGTCTGCCCGTGCCGGGCCGGCTTCAACGTGGCTGACTCCAGATACTCAGGCACGGGATGCGGGACGGCCTTCTCGTCGGCACGCATCAGATACGGAAGAACGCCCTGGATGACGTGCTCGACCGCGCCCTTGGCGCCGTTGACGTGGTTGGTGTTCCACTGGGACGGGAACTCGGGGAGCGGCCAGCGGAGCGTCCCGCCGTTCACGACGCGGTCGCGCGGAGTCGGATTCACATCCGCCGCGGGCAGCGCCCGGGACGCATCGGAAGTCGACGCCTCCGGGGCACGGCACCCGGCGCCGGTCAGGAGCGCGATCCCAAGAAGGGCTGCGGTGAGAACCTGTTTCATCGCTCTGCCTTCGCCGGAACGAGCGGATGGTGGCAGGCGACGGAGTGATCCGCCGCCATGGCACGCGGCATCGGGTCGTGGTCTTCGCATAAGCGCCTGTCGTCGGGGGCGAGCGTGGCGTAGTGCGGACAGCGAGGGCGGAGCCTGCATCCCAGGTGCCCGACCGTGGGGTCGGACGGGTCACCGTCCAGAAGGAAGAGGCGAGACCGTTTTCGTTCTGGGCGGGGCGAGGGCATCGCGTCCAGCAGTGCCCGTGTGTAGGGATGGGCGGGAGCCCCATACACATCGGCGACTGACCCGATCTCAACGACGCGGCCCATCTGGATCACAGCGATCCGGTCGGCGAAGCCTCGGACCAGCCCGAGGTCGTGGGTCACAAAGAGGCACGCCAGTCCAAGCCGCACCCGAAGGTCTCTCAGCAGTTCCATGACGTCCGCTCGCACGGCTGCGTCCAACGCAGACACAGGCTCGTCCAGAAGCAGAAGACGCGGTTCCAAGGCGAGCGCTCTGGCCAGGGCTACGCGCTGCCGTTGCCCGCCCGAGAGCGCATGCGGGAAGCGCCTCGCATGGCCGTGCTCCAAGCCCACCAGTGCGAGAAGTTCCTTCACACGACCACCACTCGGCATGTGATGCGTGATGAGCGGTTCGGCGATGATGTCGGCCACCCGCATACGCGGGTTCAGCGAGGCGTACGGGTCTTGGAACACGACCTGGACCTCCTTGCGCAAAGCCTTCCGATCGCAGGCGCGCAAGGCGGCCGTGTCCTTCCCCAAGACGGTGACGCGTCCTTCTTGCGGACGCGACAACCGCAGAATCTCCATCAGCGTCGTGGTCTTGCCGGACCCCGACTCCCCCACCAGCGCGAGCGCCTCGCCCTCACGGACGTCGAAGCTCACACCGTCCACGGCGCGCACCTCCCCGGCCCGCCGCCTTAGCAGCGTCCCCTTGAAGAGGGGATGGTGACGGACCAGACCGTCCACCTGGAGAACCATCGGCCGCCCTGGCCGAGCACGAGGAACCAGCGCATCACCCGTTCGCGGCCACGAACTCAGCAGGCGGCTCGTATACGGCATCTGGGGGCGAAGAAGAACCTGCTCCACAGGGCCCGTCTCCACCACTTGTCCTTCGTGCATCACCATCACGCGGTCCGCGAAGCCGGCGACGACGCCCAGATCGTGGCTGATCAGCAGGATCGCGGCTCCGGTCGCCTCCCGGACGCCCCGCAGGACGTCCAGCACCTGCGCCTGGACGGTCGTGTCGAGGGCCGATGTGGGCTCGTCCGCCACGATCACGACCGGGTCGTTGGCGATGGCCATGGCGATCATCACGCGCTGCCGCATCCCGCCGGAGAGCTCGTGCGGGTAGGAGCGCGCCCGCCGGGCCGCGTCCGGAACCCCGGCCAGTTCGAGCAGGTCCACGGCACGCGAGCGCGCCGCCGCACGGCTCACCGCCGAGTGGATCCGGACGGCCTCGGCCAACTGGTGGCCCACCGTGCGGACGGGCGAGAGCGCCGACAGCGGATCCTGGAAGATCATCGCCAGGTCGTCGCCGCGCACCCGCGAGAGCTCCGCGTCGGTCCGGCCCAGCAGTTCCCGGCCCCGCAACCGCACAGAGCCCGTCACACGCGCCCCCTCCGGCGGCAGCCCCATCAGCGCGAGCGCGAGCGCGGTCTTGCCGGCGCCCGACTCGCCGACGATCCCGAGCGCCTCCCCGGCCCCGACCGAGAAGCTCACACCGCGCAGGGCGAACGCGCCCGCCGCGTAACCCACCGCCAGGTCGGCGACCCGCAGAACCGTCAACGCCCGGCCTCCGGGTCGAGCGCGTCCCGCACCCCATCACCGAGCAGGTTCACCGCGACGACGATCAGGACGAGCAGCCCGGCGGCGAACCCGAACGCCCACGGATGCGCGGTCGCACCGCCCTGGCCGTCGGCGATGACCGTGCCGAGCGAGACGTCCGGCGGCCGCATCCCGAACCCGAGGTAGGACAGCCCGCTCTCGGCGACGATCGCGACGCTCACGTTCAGGCTCGCGTCCACGGCCAGCAGCGACGCCAGCCCGGGCGCCACATGCCGCGCGACCAGCCGCGGCGCGCCGACGCCGAGGAACCGCGCGGCCAGCACGTGCTCGCGCTCCCGCAGGCGGAGCGTCGCGGCCCGCACCGCGCGGGCGGTGACCATCCACATGAACGCGGCCAGCGCCGCCGCGAGCACCGGCCACCCTCCAGTGATCCGCGACGCCAGGACGGTCACGATCAGGAAGGACGGGAGCACCAGCAGCAGATCGGCGCCCCACATCAGCACCCGGTCGACGCGTCCGCCCAGGAACCCGGCCGCGGCCCCGACGACGGCGGCGAGCCCGGTCGACAGGAGGGCGGCGGTCAGGCCGACCAGGAGCGAGTTCCGCGCACCGCGCAGGGTGAAGGCGAAGACGTCCCGCCCGCTCTGGGTCGTGCCGAGCCAGTGGCCGCTGGACGGCCCCTGCCGGAACGCCGTGAAGTCCGTCTCGTCCCATCCGCGCGGCGACACGAGCGGCCCGCCGAAAGCCAGGAGGAACAGCAGCACGAGCAGGATCGCCCCGGTCACCATCCGAAGACCGGCTCTCATGGCATGCCTCCTGCACGGACGCGGGGGTCCAGCGCCGCGGCCAGCACATCGGACGCGAGGGCGGCCAGGAGGACGGCGCAGGCGGCGAGGCCTTCGATGGCGGCGACCGCGTTGACGTCGCCGCGCGAGAGGGAGTCGACGAGCCACTCCCCCAGCCCGTGCCGCCCGAAGGCCGTCTCGGTGAACACGCCGCCGAGGAGCACCAGACCGGTCGTGTAGGCGAGGTAGGCCGTCATCGGGACGAGCGCGATCCGGAGGCCGTGCCGCAGCAGCGCGTCCCGCCGCCGGAGCCCCCTGGCCCGCGCGGCGAGCACGTGATCGGCGTGCAGCACGTCCAGCATCAGGCCGCGCTGGTAGCGGGCGTGGAAAGCGAGCTGGCCGAGCGCGATCGTGGCCGTCGGCAGCAGCAGGCGGCGACCCCGATCCGCGAGATCCCAGAGCGCGCCGCGGGACGCCTCCGGCGCGGATTCACCCACCCAGACGAACACCCGCATCCCCAGTGCGTCGTTGGCCTCACCGGCAACGATCTGTAAGAGCACCGCCAGGACGAACACGGGAACGGCCAGCAGCAGAGAGGAGCCGCCGGAGATCAGCCTGTCGGCCGCCCTGCCGTGCCGGATCGCGGCGTGGGCGCCCAAGGCGACCCCCATGACGCCTCCCAGGACGGCCCCCGGAACGACCAGGCGCAGGCTCACTCCGAGCCGGCGCCACAACTCGGCGTCGACCGGCTCGCCGTCGAACGTCCGGCCTAAGTCGCCGTGCGCGACGCCCCCGGCCCAGGTGAGATACCGCTCGGCCAGGGGCGTCCGGTCATCTAGGTTGAGCGAGCCGAGCCGCGCGTCGATGACGGACTCCGGCGGACGGGGCGCACGGTCTTCGAGACGGGCCCGCGGATCGAGCGCCGCGGCGGCGAGCAGGTAGCCGAGGCTGGCGGCCAGCACGGCCAGCGCCGCATGGTTCGCCAGCCGCCGCACCATGAACGTCGCCACCCCTTGCCCTCCGCACACCACCCAGAAGTCACCGAATGCTATTGATCGACCACGGAACGCGCATAGGTTTCGGCAAGAGTCACGCCTCGGAGGTCATGCGAGCGCGGGTTCGCGGCCGTGCTCGGCTTCGCCGGCCGAACGCCCCCGCAGACCGCCGACGACCACGAGCACGAGACCGGCGGCGGCCCAGGCGGCCAGGACGGTGAGCGGGCCGGCGCCTCCGGCGCCGTCGAAGAACGCCGCCGACCGGAGGAGGGTGGCCGAGGCACCCGGCGGCAGGTACTGGCCGATCGCACCCCAGGGCTGCGGCAGCAGCTCGGGTGCCGATGTCGCCGCCGACAGAGGGTTTCCGAGCAGCAGCAGCGTGAGCGCGCCGAGGCCGAATCCGGCGCGGCCGATGGCGGCGGCCAAGCCGACCACGGTTCCGCTCACCGCGAGGACGGTCAGCGCCGTGACCCCGGCGAGCGTGATGTAGGAGCCGGGAAGCAGCGAAAGCCAGCCCTGCGCGATCCAGGCGACGTTCAGCCCGCCCAGCACGGCGAAGATCGCCGTGCCTGCGGTACGCCAGGCGAGGGACGGGATGGCGAACGTCAGCAGTACCGCGGCCGCGAGCCCGGACATGACCAGCGGGAGCGCGAGAGCGCCGAAAGCGGCCCCACGGGGGTCGTCGGAGTCCGCGGCGACCACGTCCTGGACGGGCGAGGACACCGGGGCACCCCCGGGACGGAGCTGTGCCGCCATCGCGCCGAGCTGCTGGGCGACCAGCGGCGAGGCGGCGGAGGCGGTGAGCACCTTCGGGCCGGACGGCGCCGTGACGACGGCGCCGTAGGCCTCGCGATCCGCGATCGCCGCGCGCGCGGCGGCCTCGTCCGGAGCGGTCCGGACGTCGAAGGCGCCCGGCCGCTCACGGTCGAGCAGGCCGGCGACCACGGCGGCCTGCGGACCGGTCACGACGATCGGGACGTCACGCGGCGCCGTCCGCGCGGCGGGCCACGAGAAGGCGACGACCATGACGAGCTGCAGCAGCGCCGCGCCGAGGGCCACGCCGACGGCGCGCGCGAAGGGGGAAGTCCGCACGATCTCCTCCAAAAAACGAATGTCCGTTCTCTTTAGCGGGGAGCCTCGCACCCTCCTCCGGAACTTGTCAAAAATGAACGTTCGTTTTAGATTGACTCCATGCCGAGAGTCAGCGAGGAGCACCTGGAGCGCCGCCGCCGCCAGATCCTCGAATCGGCGCGCACCTGCTTCATCCGCAAGGGCATCCACGCGACGTCCATGCAGGACATCTTCGCCGAGGCCGGGCTCTCCGCCGGTGCCGTCTACCGGTACTTCAAGAGCAAGAACGAGATCATCGAGGCGAACATCGCGACCGTGATCGGCGACCTGCGCGCCTTCTTCACCGCGCTCGCCGACAGCGACCCGCTGCTCCCGGTCGACGAGATGGCCGAGCGGTTCGCCTCCCGGGTCGTCGCCCTGTCCGGCGAGGACGGCCCGCTCCGGCTCGCGCCGCAGGCCTGGGCGCTCGCCACGCACGATCCGGAGATCGCCGCGTACGTCGCCGACAACGTCGCCGCACTGCGCGACACCTGGACCCGCTACATCCGCCGGCTGGTCGACGCCGGGCACCTGCCCGCCGACACCGACGCCGTGGCCGCCGGGAAGACGCTGTTCGCGCTCTTCCCCGGCTTCCTGATACAGCGCCTGCTGCTCGCGGACTTCACCCCCGAGGACCTGAGGCGCGGCGTGAAGGCGCTGACGCGCGAGAGCATGTTGACTCCGGCGTCCTGACCCGCGCCTTCCCCGCAGCCCGACACGCCCGGGAGTCCGGGACGCGGCCATGACTGGCCGCTGACCTGCACCTTCCGTTCATCTCGGACGTTTCCCCAGCTACCATCACGGCACGCCCGCAGGCACCGCGACCGGAAAGCTCTCCGCCCGACCGGTTCGGCGGTGTCCTGAGGCGGACGCGGTTTGGACTGCGCCACAGGGAGCAGGGCGTTTTAGCATTCCATTACTTTCGGGCGGGGAGTGTGCATGGGGACGGAAGAGCACGACCGCGGAGCGGGGCGCGTGGGCGCCCTCCTCGCGCTGACCGCGGTCGCGTCCGTCGCCGCGTCACTGGTCATCGGCGCCCGGCTGCCGCCCGACCTCCGGATGGTGTGGTGGCATCCGGAGATCCTGGTCGCCCTGGCCTGGACGCCCGTGGGCGCCGTCCTGCTGCGGCACCGGCCGGGGCTGACGGTCGCCTGGCTCATGGTCGGCGCGGGTTTCAGCGCGTCGCTGTACGTGCTGTCGCTCAACCTCGGCCCCTGGTCGGAGCTCCACCACTGGCCCGGAGCCGGGTTCGTCCAGTGGCTCGCCGTCTGGCTGTGGGCCGTTGACACCTACGCCCTGACACTCGTGCTACCGCTGATCTTCCCGGACGGCCGGCTGGTGTCGCGGTGGTTCCGGCCCGCCCTCGCCCTCGCCTGCCTCGTCCCGGTCGTCGTCTGCGTGCACCTGACGATCGACCCGGACGTGCGCCGCTGGCACAACGGGGTCTCGGTCTACCCGTTCGAGCGGATCCCGGTCCCGATCAGCGCGGTCATCGTCATCGCCCTGGCCGCGGGCCTGTTCTCGGTGGCCGTGCGGTTCGTGCAGGCGCCGCCGGACGTCCGCCGGCAGATCGCCTGGGTGGTCTACCCGGGCCTCATCGCCGAGGCGATCATCTTCGCGGGCGAGAACAGCCCGATCGGCGACCCGCTGCGCGACCTCACCATCGTCGCCGTCCCCATCTGCATCGCGATCGCGATCACCCGCTACCGGCTGTACGACATCGACCTCGTGGTCAGCCGGACCCTGGTGTACGCGGGCCTCGTCGTCGTCATCACGGGCGTGTACTTCGCGCTCGTCGGCACCGCGAGCCTGCTGGCCCACGGCCGGGGCACCCTCGCCGGGCTCGCCGGGGCGATCGTCGCCGGCGCGGTGTTCGAACCCGTCCGGCGGCGGCTGCAGCGCATGGTGGACGGGTTCATCCATGGCGAGCGCGACCCGTACCGGATCGCCGACCGGCTGAACCGGCGGCTGCAGACCGCCGCGAACCCGGGCGCCGCGCTCGCCGTCGCCGCCGAGGTGGCGCGCTCGGCCCTGCACGCGACCGGCGTCACGATCGAGGTGCTGGACCGCGACGGCCGGACGGTCTCGGCGGAGGACGGCGTGCTCGGCGAGCGCCCGCAGCTCATCCCGCTGGTGTGGCACGGGGAACCGGTGGGGCGCCTGCTGTTCGGCGTCACCCGCACCCCGGACGCGCGCCTGTCGAACGTCCTCGCCCGCAACCTCGCCGAACTGGCGAACGCGGCGCGGCTCTCCGCGGACGTCCAGCGCTCCCGGGAGCACATCCTGCGCACGCGGGAGGAGGAGCGGCGGCGGCTGCGCCGCGACCTGCACGACGGGCTCGGGCCGACGCTGGCCAGCCTCGCCATGACGGTGGACGCCGCGCGCATCACGCTGAGGACCGACCCGGAGGCGGTCGACGGGCTGCTGGAGGAGCTGCGCGCCACCATGGGGCGCACCATCGGCGACATCAGGGAACTCGTGTACGGCCTGCGGCCGCCCGCCCTGGACGACCTCGGGCTGGAGGGCGCGATCCAGGCGCTCGGCGGCGTCGTCGCCGCCGGTGACGGTCCGCAGGTGGACGTGCGCGTCGAGGGCGACCTGAAAGGGCTGCCGGCCGCCGCCGAGGTCGCCGCGTACCGGATCGTCCAGGAGGCGCTGACGAACGTCCATCGGCACGCCAACGCGGGCTGCGCCGAAGTGCGGCTGCATCTGAACGGGGATCTGCACGTCACCGTGGACGACGACGGCGTGGGGTTGCCCGACCAGGTGCGTTCGGGCATCGGCATGTCGTCCATGCGCGAGCGCGCGGCCGAACTGGGCGGGTCCTGCACGGTCGGGCCCGGTGCCAAGGGCGGGACGCTGGTGCGCGCCCGGCTGCCGGTCAACGGCGTCTCCCCCTGAGCCGCCCCCTCCCGGTGGGAGGGCCGGTGACCGCCCCCCGCCAAGAAGGTCGCCACCGGCCCTCAGGCTCCGTACGGGCCCGGGGCTCCCATCCCGGTCCATACGGGCCATTCACCAGAGGGTGTGCAAGAGAGAAGTTATGCGGCGGAAGGTCCCGCCGGAGAGGGACAGTTGTCCCGTCTGTGCCGGGACCGCTCCGGGACCGGAACAAGCCCAGGTAAGACGGGCCGTCCCCTAGAGCCAGCCGGGCCGCGTCTCGCCCTCGGCGACCAGGACGGCCGGGCCCTTCAGGTAACTGGTCTCGCCATCGAGGACGACGGTCACCCGGCCGCCTGGGACGTCCACGGTCCATTCGGAGCCGTCGGCCGCGCCCCGGGCGGCAGCCGCGGCCACCGCGACGGTCCCGGTGCCGCACGACCGGGTCTCGCCGGAACCCCGCTCGTACACCCGCATCTCGACGTGCCGCTCGCCGACGCTGCGGAAGAACTCGACGTTCACCCCCGCGGGGAAGACGGCCGGGTCGAAGTCAGGCGCGCGCGACAGGTCCAGGGCGGCTACGGGCTCGGTGACGCGGCACGCCAGGTGGGGGTTGCCGACGCTGACCCGCTCCCCCGCGAAGCTCGCGCCCGCCAGGCTCGCCTCCGCCTGACCGAGAAGCTCCGGCCGGCCCATCTCCACGCTGACGTCCCCGGACGGGCCGAGCGTCACGCGGCGCAGGCCCGCGCGGGTGGCGAGGTCCCACTCCCCGGGCGGGGCCAGGCCCGCGTCGACCAGGTAGCGGGCGAAGACGCGCACCCCGTTGCCGCACATCTCGGCGATGCTGCCGTCGGCGTTGCGGTAGTCCATGAACCATTCGGCGTCGGCGTCGACATCGGTGGCCTTCGTCCGGACCGCGCGCAGGACACCGTCGGCGCCGATGCCCGCCCGCCGGTCGCAGAGCCGCACGACGGCCTCCGCGGTGAGGTCCAGGACGCCGTCCGGATCGGGGAGGATCACGAAGTCGTTCTCGGTGCCATGCCCCTTGACGAACCGCATGCCCCCGATCATAGGGGGTCACGGGCCTCCCGGCTCACGAGGGCCAGAGCGCGATCGACCAGGTCGGGGGCATCGTAGGGCAGCCAGTGCACGCGCTCGTCGCGACGGAACCATGACTCCTGGCGGCGGGCGAAACGCCGCGTCGTCCGGACGGTGTCCTCCCGCGCCCGCTCCTGCGTCCACTCCCCCGCCAGGAACCGCAGCACCTGCGCGTAGCCGAGGGCGCGCCCGGCGGTCAGGCCGTCCCGCAGGCCCCGCTTCTCCAGCTCGCGGACCTCGTCGACCAGGCCCGCCTCCCACATCCGCTCCACCCGCAGGGCGATGCGCTCGTCGAGCTCCTCGCGGGGCACGCCGAGCCCGATCTGCACGACGTCGTCGTAGCGGTACCGGTGCTCGGGCAGGGTCGCGGTGAACGGGCGACCGGAGATCTCGATGACCTCCAGGGCCCGGACGATCCGGCGGCCGTTGCTCGGCAGGATCGCCTCCGCCGCCGCTGGATCCAGGCCGCGCAGCCGCTCGTGCAGCGGGCCGGGCCCGACCCGCGCCAGCTCCTCCTCCAGGCGCCCCCGCACGGCCGGGTCCGTCCCCGGGAACTCCAGGTGGTCGAGGGCGGCGCGCACGTACAGCCCGGATCCGCCGACCAGCACGGGCAGCCGCCCCCGGCTCCTGATCCCGGCGATGGCCTCGGCGCTCAGCCGCTGGTACTCGGCGACGCTCGCGGTGACCGTGACGTCCCAGACGTCCAGCAGATGGTGCGGGACCCCGCGCATCTCCGCCGTGGAGAGCTTCGCGGTACCGATGTCCATGCCGCGGTACAGCTGCATCGAGTCGGCGTTGACCGCCTCGCCGTCCAGCCGGAGGGCCAGTTCGACGGCCAGGTCGGACTTGCCGGCCGCCGTGGGCCCGACGACCGCGATCACATGCGGGGCTTTGGAAGAGGTCACGGGATTGATTGTGGCAACAGAACGGGTATGGCCGGAATGAACGGGTGCCGCGCCGTGCCCGCGGCGCCGAAGCGGCCGAGGGATCCGGGGGGATTCGATGTCGATCGTCGACAAGGTCAAGCAGATGCTCGGGCAGCACTCCGACAAGGCCAAGCAGGGCGTCGAGAAGGCCGGTGACATGTTCGACCAGCGCACCGGGGGCAAGCACGCCGAGAAGGTCGACCGGGTCCAGGAGCAGGCCGGCAGCTACATCGACCGCGAGAGCGGCCAGCCCGGCGGCACGGGTGGTCCGGCCGGCGAGACCGGCGGCCAGCCCGGCCAGCCCGGCGGCGCGGGCGGTCAGGCCGAGGGACCGGGCGGCCAGCCCGGCGGAACAGGCGGCCACCCCGAAGGACCGGCCGGCCAGCCCGGCGGCGGAACAGGCGCCTAATCCGCGAACGCGTGAGCTGGCCGGTGGAGCGAAGCCGAAGGCGAGCGGAACCGGGCAGATCGCGAAGCGATGCCGCGTTCGCCCAGGCCCGGTCACGTAGCGAGCCGCAAGGCGAGCGAAGTGGGCCGGGACGTGAAAACACAGCCGGGTGACGTCGGGGTTCAGGGGCAGGTCGAGCAGCCTGGCGCGGACGCGGCGGGCTGGGCCGGACGCCCGATCGACGGCATTCCCAGCGACACGCCCGCTGCGCCGCCGCTCCCGCCCTGCCGGGCCTCCCACGCGTCGCCCGCGCGCGTCCGGCGGACGCCCAGCGCGGGCTTGTCGGCGACCAGGTGGTGCGGCGCGGCGTAGGTGATCTCGACGGTGACCATGTCGCCGGGGCGGACCGGTTCCTCCGGCACGCCGAAGTGGACCAGGCGGTTGTCGGGCGCCCGCCCCGACAGGCGGCGCGTCGCCTCGTCCTTGCGGCCCTCGCCCTCGGCCACCAGCACCTCCAGCGTCCGGCCGAGCTGCGCGCGGTTCTCCGCCCAGGAGATCTCCTCCTGGAGCTCGATCAGCCGCTCGTACCGCTCCTGGACGACCTCCTTCGGCAACTGGCCGTCCATGGTCGCCGCCGGGGTCCCCGGACGCTTGGAGTACTGGAACGTGAACGCCGAGGAGAACCGGGCCTCCCGCACCACGTGCAGGGTCTCCTCGAAGTCGGCCTCGGTCTCGCCGGGGAAGCCGACGATGATGTCGGTGGTGATCGCCGCGTCCGGGATCGCGGCCCGGACCTTCTCGATGATGCCGAGGTAGCGCGCCTGCCGGTACGACCGGCGCATCGCGCGCAGCACCGCGTCCGACCCCGACTGCAGCGGCATGTGCAAGGACGGCATCACGTTCGGCGTCTCCGCCATCGCGGCGATCACGTCGTCGGTGAAGTCCTTGGGGTGCGGCGAGGTGAACCGGACCCGCTCCAGGCCCTCGACGCCGCCGCAGGCGCGCAGCAGCCCCGCGAACGCCGACTGCCCGCCCCCGGTCATCGCGCGGACCTCGTCCGGCGCGCCGGACAGGGCGCCGAAGCCCGAGCCGTAGGCGTTGACGTTCTGCCCGAGCAGCGTGATCTCCAGGGCGCCCTCGGCGACCAGCGCCTCGACCTCGGCGAGGATCTCCCCGGGCCGGCGGTCGCGCTCCTTGCCGCGCAGGGACGGGACGATGCAGAACGTGCAGGTGTTGTTGCACCCCACGGAGATCGACACCCAGGCGGCGTAGGGGGACTCGCGGCGCGTCGGCAGCGTGGAGGGGAAGGTCACCAGCGACTCTTCGATCTCGACCTGCGCCTCTTCGCGCACGCGCGCGCGTTCGAGTAGAGCGGGCAGCGACCCGATGTTGTGCGTGCCGAACACCACGTCCACCCAGGGGGCGCGCTTGACGATGGTGTCGCGGTCCTTCTGCGCCAGGCAGCCGCCGACGGCGATCTGCATGCCGGGGTGCCCGTCCTTGACGGGCCGCAGGTGGCCGAGGTTGCCGTAGAGCCGGTTGTCGGCGTTCTCCCGTACCGCGCAGGTGTTGAACACGACGACGTCGGGCTCGGCCTCCCCCGCGCGGACGTACCCGGCCGACTCCAGCAGCCCCGACAGACGCTCGGAGTCGTGGACGTTCATCTGGCACCCGTAGGTACGGATCTCGTACGTACGGGGAGCCGTCTCCATTGGCGCACTCATGACAGTCATCCAGGTTACGGGCCCGGCGGGACACGGCGGAACGGGCGGGGCACCCCGCCGCCGCCTTTTATGATCACTCTCCGCCACGACCGAACCCCGTCCGACGTGGGTATTCGTGATCGTATCGGTACCGCGCGGCAACTCGGGCACTACAACCGATGACATAAAGTCCGTGCCCATGACGGACAGCGAAAGCGGGCCCGAGCTCACCGAGGCCGGGCCGGAGGACTCCACCCCGGAGCCGGCAACCGTGGGTGACCGGCCGCTCGTCGTGGTCGAGCACGTCAACAAGCACTACGGCGAGCTGCACGTCCTCAAGGACATCAACCTCACCGTGAACTCGGGCGAGGTCGTCGTCGTCATCGGCCCGTCCGGCGGCGGGAAGTCGACCCTGTGCCGGTCGATCAACCGCCTGGAGCCGATCGACGACGGCACGATCCTCGTGGACGGCAAGGACCTGCCCAAGGAGGGCAAGGAGCTGGCGAAGCTCCGCGCCGACGTGGGCATGGTGTTCCAGTCGTTCAACCTGTTCGCCCACAAGACGATCCTCGAGAACGTCATGCTCGGGCCGGTGAAGGTCCGCAAGCAGGGCAAGCAGGAGTCGCAGAAGCACGCGATGGAGCTGCTCGACCGGGTCGGCATCGCCAACCAGGCCCACAAGTACCCCGCGCAGCTGTCCGGCGGGCAGCAGCAGCGCGCGGCGATCGCGCGCTCCCTCGCGATGCGCCCCAAGGTGATGCTCTTCGACGAGCCCACCTCGGCGCTGGACCCGGAGATGGTCAACGAGGTCCTGGACGTCATGACGGGACTGGCCCGCGAGGGCATGACGATGATCGTCGTCACGCACGAGATGGGCTTCGCCCGCCGCGCCGCCCAGAAGGTCGTGTTCATGGCGGACGGCCAGATCGTCGAGGAGAACACCCCCGACGAGTTCTTCACCAACGCGCGGACCGAGCGCGCGAAGGACTTCCTTTCCAAGATCCTCACGCACTGAGCCGCGGGGCTCCGGCAGAGAGCAGAGGTAGGACGAGTATGCGAGTACGTCGTTTCGGCGCCCTCATCGGGGCGGGGATGGCGCTGTCGCTGGCGCTCAGCGCGTGCGGCAGCGACACCGAGAAGACCGAGGCCAAGACGGTCGTCCAGAAGGCCAAGGACGACAAGAAGCTGACCATCGGCATCAAGTTCGACCAGCCGGCGCTCGGCCTGAAGAAGCCCGACGGCAGCTTCGACGGCTTCGACGTCGACGTCGCCAAGTACATCGCGAAGTCGCTCGGCGTCCCCGAGAACGGCATCACGTTCAAGGAGACGACCTCCGCCAACCGCGAGTCGTTCCTCGGCGGCGGGCAGGTCGACCTCGTGGTCGCCACCTACTCCATCACCGACGCGCGCAAGTCGCAGGTGACCTTCGGCGGGCCGTACTACGTCGCCCACCAGGACACGATGGTCAAGGCCGACAACGGCAGCATCAAGAAGGCCACCGACCTCAAGGGCAAGAAGCTCTGCAAGGCCGCCGGGTCGAACTCCTTCCGCCGCATCACCGAGGGCCCGCCGGACGGCAAGCTGAACATCAAGGGCGTCACGCTGGTGGACGCCTCCAGCTACTCCGAGTGCGTGAGCAAGCTGAAGTCCGGCGCCCTGGACGCGGTCAGCACCGACGACCTGATCCTGGCCGGCTTCGCCAACCAGCAGAAGGGCTCCTTCAAGGTCATCAACGACCCCTTCACCGACGAGAAGTACGGCGTCGGCCTCAAGAAGGGCGACACCGAGACCTGCGAGGCCGTCAACAAGGCCGTCACCCAGATGTACTCCGACGGCACGGCCAAGACCCTGCTGGAGAAGCACTTCGCGGGCACCGGGCTCAAGCTCGTCACGACCGCCCCGCAGATGGAAGGCTGCGCCTGATCCAGGGCCGCGACTGACGCCCGTCACGCCGGCGCGTCCCCGACACCTATCGCCCGGGGACGCGCCAGCCTGGCCTGACACCCCGCTGGAACGTGATGAAACAGCTGAGCAATGTTTGACTTCAGCCCGTTCTTCGACAACTTCGACGAGATCCTCCAAGGATTCTGGGCGACCCTGCGCCTCGCGGCCGCCGCGGCGGTGCTGTCCCTGATCATCGGGACCTTCCTGGCGAGCTTCCGGGTCTCGCCGGTGCCGGTGCTCCGCGCGTTCGGCACGGGCTACGTCAACGTCGTGCGCAACACGCCGCTCACCCTGGTGCTGCTGATGTGCAGCCTGGGCCTGAACGACATCCTCGCGCTGAAGTTCTCCGAGAACTCCTCGACGACCTACTACTGGTGGGCGGTCCTCGGCCTGTCGGCCTACACCGGGGCCTTCGTCTGCGAGACCCTCCGCTCGGGCATCAACACCGTCCCGCTGGGCCAGGCCGAGGCGGCCCGTTCGATCGGGCTGACCTTCACCCAGTCGCTCCGCATGATCATCCTGCCGCAGGCGTTCCGGGCGATCATCGCCCCGCTGGGCAGCGTGTTCATCGCGATGATCAAGAACACGACGGTGGCGGCGGCCGCGAGCTACGCCGAGGTCGCGCTGGTCACCAAGACCATCATCGACAAGCCCACGTTCGCCAACGGGGTCATCCCCCTCTTCCTCGGCGTCTCGGTCGGCTTCCTGATCCTCACCCTGCCGACCGGATACTTCTTCGGCTGGCTCGCCAAGCGGATGGCGGTGGCGCGATGAGCAAGGAAGCGACCGTTCTCTTCGACATCCCCGGGCCCCGGGCCCGGGCGCGCAACGCGGTCCTGACCGCCGTCGTGTCGATCGTGTTCGCCGCCGTCCTGGCGGCGCTGGTCTGGCGCCTCAGCGACAAGGGCCAGTTCGAGGAGAAGCTCTGGACGCCGTTCCTGAAGTGGACGGTCTGGAGGCACCTGCTCCTGCCCGGCCTGATGAACACGCTGAAGGCCGCCGTCGTCGCCACCGTCCTGGCGCTTCTGTTCGGCATCGTGTTCGGGCTGGCCCGGCTGTCGGACCACTGGTGGGTCCGCGTCCCGGCCGGCGCGGTGGTCGAGTTCTTCCGCGGCATCCCGCTGCTGATCCTGATCTTCCTGGCGTTCTTCGTCCCCAACAAGATCAGCCCCGCGATCGCCGAGTCGCAGTTCGGCACCCTGCAGCGCTTCTCGGTGGACTACTTCTTCTCGATCTTCGGGGTGGAGATCAACGCCGGGACGGTCACGGTGCCCGCGTTCGCCGCGGTCGTGTTCGGCCTGACGATGTACAACGGCTCCGTGCTCGCCGAGGTGGTGCGGGCGGGCGTCCTGTCGATCCCGAAGGGGCAGTCGGAGGCCGCCTACTCCATCGGGCTCCGCAAGAACGGCGTCATGCGGCTGGTGCTGCTGCCGCAGGCCATCACGGTGATGATGCCGGCGATCGTGAGCCAGATCGTCGTCCTGCTCAAGGACACCGCCCTCGGGTTCATCATCGCCTACGGCGAGTTCCTGCAGGCCGGCTTCAAGCAGGTGCCCGCGAACTACAGCAACAACGTGCTGCAGGCCGGCATCGTCGTCGCGGTCATCTACATCGCGATCAACATGTCGCTGAGCCGCGTGGCCACCTGGCTGGAGGGCCGCAGCCGCCGCAGCCGCAAGACCGAGGCCAAGACCATGGGCTCGGGCGGCCCCGCCCCCGTGGCCGGGGTCGGGGTGACCCAGCAGACCGTCTGACGGTCCGTTCGTCCGCGAGGGGCGCCGCCGGTTCCGGCGGCGCCCCTCGCTGTCCCCGGGGCGGGGGAACCCTGGTGTTACCGGCGGGTTTCCAGGGGACGAGCTTGTATCTTTCCGACCTCAAACGGCCCGTCATGGCCCCAACCGATCCCCGTATGCGGGACGATTCCTGTTATGACCGCTCGTGCGACCCTTCCCTACGGCTCATGGCCTTCACCCATCTCTGCGGCCGATGTCGCCCGCGCCCGGCTGCGCCTCAGCTTCCCCACCGTCGCGGGCGACGACGTGTGGTGGCAGGAGACGCGGCCCGAGGAGGGCGGGCGGGCCACGGTCATCCATCTGAAGGACGGTCACCGCACCGAGTTGCTGCAGGCGCCGTGGGACGCGCGTACCCGCGTCCACGAGTACGGCGGGCGGTCGTATCTGCCGATCCGCACCGCCGCGGGCTGGTCGGTCGTGTTCTCCAACTACGAGGATCAGCGGCTGCACCGCCTCGACGAGGGCGACCCGAAGCCGTACCCGCTGACGCCCGAGCCGGCCGTCCCCGCGGGGCTGCGGTACGCCGACTACGTCCTGTCCCCGGACGGGACGGAGGTCTGGTGCGTCTGCGAGGGCCACATCGCCGAGCCGGCGGCCCCCGAGGGTGAGCAGGGCGCGGAGGAGCAGCCCGTCACGGGCATCCGGCGCGCCATCGTCGCCGTCCCCCTGGACGGCAGCGCCGCCGGTGACGCCGGCGCGATCCGCGAACTGGTGTCAGGCGCGCAGTTCTACGCGGGCCCCGTGCCCTCCCCCGGCGGAGGGCACCTGGCATGGGTCCAGTGGAACCACCCCCGCATGCCCTGGGACGGCACCGAGGTGCGCGTCGCGGCGGTCGAGGACGGCGCGGTGGTCGCCCCCCGCACGGTCAAGGGCGGTCTCACCGAGTCGGCGCTGGCGCCGCTGTGGCGCGACGACGAGTCCCTCTACGTGATCTCCGACTGGCCCGGGTGGTGGAACATCTACCAGGTCGGCCTGCACGGGGAGTCCGCGCAGGCGCTCTACCCGGCCGAGGAGGAGTTCGCCGCGCCGCTGTGGCAGCTCGGCGGCATGCCTTACGCGCTGCTCGGCGACGGGCGCCTCGCCGTCCTGCACGGCGAGGGCGACATGCGGCTCGGCGTCTACGACACCGACACCCTCGACCTCGTCGACCTGGAGGTCCCCTACGAGCACTGGGCGCCGCAGCTGTCCACGGACGGCTCGACGATCGTGGGGATCGCCGGCGGTCCCGACCTGCCGGCCTCGGTGGTGCGGGTCGACACCACGACCGGGCGCGTCGAGGGGCTGCGGCGGGAGCGGGCCGAGCTGCCCGACGTCGCGTACCTCTCCCGGCCGCGCGCCGAGCGCCTGGAGGGGCCGTTCGGGCGCCCCGTCCACGCCTACGTGTTCCCGCCGACCAACCCCGAGGCGGCCGGTCCGGCCGACGAGCTGCCGCCCTACGTGGTGTTCGTGCACGGCGGGCCCACCGGGCGGGTCTCCACGGTGCTCGACATGGAGCGCGCGTACTTCACCAGCCGCGGCATCGGCGTGATCGACGTCAACTACGGCGGGTCGGCCGGCTACGGCCGCGCCTACCGCGAGCGGCTGCGCCGCCAGTGGGGCGTGGTCGACGTCGAGGACGCCGTCGCCGCCGCCCGCGCCCTCGTCGACGGAGGCATCGCCGACCCGGCGCGGCTGGCCATCCGCGGCGGCTCGGCCGGGGGCTGGACGACGCTCGCGGCGGTCACGCAGACCGACGTGTTCAAGGCCGCCACGTCCTACTTCGGGATCAGCGACCTGCAGCGCTTCGCCGAGAGCACCCACGACTTCGAGTCCCACTACCTGTTCGGCCTCATCGGCCCCCTCCCCGGCTTCGAGCGCGCCTACGAGGAGCGCTCGCCGATCAACCGCGCCGACCGGACGGCCTGCCCCGTTCTGCTCCTGCAGGGGCTGAGCGACCCGATCGTGCCGCCGGACCAGTCCGAGCGGTTCGCGCAGGCGCTGGCCGACAAGAAGATGCCGTACGCCTACCTCACCTTCGAGGGCGAGTCGCACGGCTTCCGCAAGGCCGACACGGTCATCCGCTGCCTGGAGGCGGAGCTGGCGTTCTACGGGCAGACCCTCGGGTTCGAGCCCCGCGGCGTCGAACCCGTCGACCTCAAGGTCGGCTGATCAGGGGACGATGTAGGAGGAGATGTCGAGCAGCGTGTGGTCGGCCTGGAAGAACGACACCGTGTCGCCTGACGTGTTGTTCAGGAAGCCGACCGTCAGGCCGTTGTAGTAGGCGTCGGGACGGTTCGTGCCAGGGCCGACGTAGACGCGCAGCAGGCTGCCGGGCGGGATGACGTATCCCGAGCCGATCCGCATCAGGTTGCTCGCCTGGTCGCGCAGGTAGCCGCCGCTCACGTCGACCGGCCTGGACGTCGTGTTGCGCAGCACCACGTGCTCGCTCTTCTCCGGCTGGGCGTCGTCGCCGCTCGGATCGGGGAAGACGCTGTCGATCACGACGCCGTTCGCGCCGGGGAAGGGCGTCCGGCCGTCCAGGATCCGCCGCGTGGTGGCGGGGAAGTTCGTCGCGAGCCAGTCGTAGCCCTGGTTCGCCCCCATGGAGACCTCGGCCGGGCTGTCCACCGGGTCGCTGAACACCTTCAGCCCCTTGGCGTGCGCGCGCCTGACGTCGTCGGCACTGGTCGCCCTGGGGTGCGCGTACACGCTGACCGTCCAGCCCGCGAGCGCCGCCAGCTCTTCGTCGGAGAGCATCTTCCCGCCGGTCAGGTAGGAGAGCTGCACCTTGGGCGCGGACGCGTGGAACTCCTGGAGCGCCGCCTGGTCGCGCGAGTGGACGTGCACCCGGTAGGCCCCCGACCTGAGCGTCCCGCCGTCGGTGAGCCGCGCCGCGTTCAGCTCCTCGGCGAGCAGCGTCGCGATCCCGGGGCTGTTGGCGGGCGCCTTCAGCTCAAGGCTGAGCCCGGTGTCGCTGCTCCTGACGGCGAGCAGCTCCTTCAGGGTGGGCACCCGCTGGCCCGCGTACCGGGCGTCGAACCAGGACCCGGCGTCCAGCCGCTTGATCTCGTCCAGGGTGAACTGGCCCACCCTCCACGGCGCCCGGTCGGGGAAGACCTGCTCCACGTCGGTGGTCCGGGCGAGCGTGTCGTCGTGCAGGAGCACGATCCGCTTGTCCGCCGTGAGCTGCACGTCGCCTTCCAGCACGTCCGCCCGGTCGCGGACCCCGTCGCGGTAGGACGCGAGCGTCTCCTCGGGGGCCTGGCCCGGCGACCCGCGATGCCCGACGATCACCGCGTGCGCGCGCTTGCCCGCGGCCTGCGGCGCGGCCTGCGCGCTGCCCGCGAAGGCGACGGCGGCGGCCAGCACGGCCCCGCCCCCGATCATGGCGATCCTGTTCACGAGATCCTCCCGCCTGGAAATGACTTGATCATCACCGCGGAAGCTTGCGAACACCAGACCGGCCGCTTAATTTCCCCCGAACCCCAACAAACCGCCCGACTGCCGGGTCGCGGCCGGTCAGCGGGCGAACTCGATCGCCCGGGACTCCCGGACGACGGTGACCCGGATCTGGCCGGGATAGGTCAGCTCGTCCTCGACCTGCTTGGCGATGTCGCGGGCGATCACCTGGGCCTGGATGTCGTCGACCGCGTCGGGCTTCACCATCACCCGGATCTCGCGGCCCGCCTGCATCGCGAAGACCTTCTCCACGCCCTCGTGCCGGTCGCGGGCGATCTCCTCCAGCCGCTCCAGCCGCTTGACGTAGGCCTCCAGCGACTCGCGGCGCGCCCCCGGCCGGCTGCCGCTCACCGCGTCGGCGGCCTGGGTGAGCACGGCCTCCACGGTCCGGACCTCGACCTCGTTGTGGTGCGCCTCGATCGCGTGGACGACGTCCTCGTGCTCGCCGTAGCGGCGGGCGATCTCGGCGCCGATCAGCGCGTGGCTGCCCTCCACCTCGTGCGTGAGCGCCTTGCCGATGTCGTGCAGCAGCGTGCACCGCTTGGCGACCTCCACCGGCAGCCGCAGCTCGCCCGCCATGATGCCGGCGATGTGCGCGGACTCGATCAGGTGCTTGAGCACGTTCTGCCCGTAGGACGTCCGGTACCGCAGCTGGCCGAGCAGCGCGATCAGCTCCGGGTGCATGTCGGCGATGCCGACCTCGACCAGGGCGTCCTCGCCGGCGCGGACGCACAGCTGCTCGACGTCGCCGCGGCTGCGCTCGTAGATCTCCTCGATCCGCTGGGGGTGGATCCGGCCGTCCAGGACGAGCTTCTCCAGTGTCAGCCGCCCCACCTCGCGCCGCACCGGGTCGAAGCAGCTCAGCAGCACCGCCTCCGGGGTGTCGTCGATGATGAGGTTCACGCCCGTGGTCGACTCGAAGGCGCGGATGTTGCGGCCCTCGCGGCCGATGATGCGGCCCTTCATCTCGTCGCTCGGCAGGTGCAGGACCGACACCACCGACTCGGCGGTCTGCTCGCTGGCGACCCGCTGGATCGCCAGCGTCACGATCTTGCGGGCGCGCTTGTCGCCCTCCGCCTTCGCCGCGTTCTCGATCTCCCGCACGATCGGGATGGACTCGCGCTTCGCCTGGTTCTCCATCGCCGCGACGAGTTCGCCCTTGGCCTGCTCGGCGGTCAGCCCGGCCGCCTGCTCCAGTACCTTGCGCCGCTCCTCGGCGACGCCGTCGAGCTCCTGCCCGCGGACCTCCAGTGCCTTGCCGGTCTCGGTGAGCCGTCCCTGCCACTCCTCCAGGCGGCGCACCTCGGCGTCCAGCCGCTGCTCCCGCTCCGCGAGGCGCGCCTCACGGCGCTCCAGGTCCTCCCGGACGGTGCGGAGGTCGTCCCGCAGGGTCCGGCCCTCCTCGTCGAGCTCCGCGCGTCCCGCGGCGGCGGCCTGCTGCGCCTCGCGCTCGGCCTCCTCCAGGACGGCCCGCGCGTCCTTCGCGGCCTTCGCCCTGATCTCGTCCGCCTCGCCCTGCGCCCGGGCCATCTCGGCCGCGGCCCTGCCGGGCGTGCCGGGACGCCGCACCAGGACGATCACGAGAGCGACCAGGGTCACCAGCAGCGCTGCACCCAGCAGGACGCTCTCCATGAGGCAGATCCTTCCTCGCCGCGGGCCCGTCCGGACTACGGGGCCCTGCCTAGCGAGGATTTACTCGCGCACACGGATGCACGACATCGCGGGACGACGCAGCGGCGCGCCCCGGCGACTCGGCCGGATCCGGTCGACGAACGTGTCCTTTATGCCTCTCAGCTGCTGGAACGTGCTCGGTCGTATGGCAATCCGCGAGACGCGGAGTAACTCCTCACTGCCGTAACGGTAAGCGGCACAGAGGTAATGAGCAAGCAAACGACGGGCATTCCGGACTAACCGAACGTCGACGTGACTCCTTCCTTACCGCCTCCTTTGACCCCCGCCCCCCACCCCGACCTGCACCATCACACCCCCACCACCCCACACCCCCGAACCGCCCTCAAACCCCCACCCCCCGACATCCCCGGCGTGTCGCACGCCGCAACGCAAGACAAAACCCCATTGCCACCCCACCCCACCCCTGCTAACCCACCCCAACCCCGCCGGCGCCCCCCGAACCAACCTCCAGCACACCAGCCACCCGAGCCCCGGGAAGCCCTTCGCACCGGCCGCCAAGGGCAGCCCTAGGCCGGTGGCAACGCCGCTGTCGGCAGCCCTGCCCTGCCCTCTCGAATGACTGATGTGTCGGGTGGCGGAGGAGGCCCCTGCCGAGGAGGGGGTCGGTCTGGAACGCCGCCGGTGCGGCCCTTGCGGCCAGGAAAGATCGAAGGCCCGCCGAGGGCAGCGTCGCCATCGGCCGAGGGTCTCTTCCGCGGTCGGCGGGACATGGCTGGTGGGCGTGGGCTGATCGGCGAGGGTTGCCGGAGGCCGTGTCGCCGCTGGCCATGGGCGGCTCGGGGGCTGGCGGGGTGTTGGTGGTGGGGGTGGGCTAGTCGGGAGGGGTGGGGAAGTCTTCTGGGTCGGTGCCTTCTCCGGCCAGGGCTTCCTTGACCACTCGGTAGGAGAGGGAAGGTGAGTAGCCCTTGCGTGCGAGCATGCCGACCAGGCGGCGCATGCGCTTGGCGGGGTCGGCGCCTCGGGTGGCCGGGAGTTTGCGGGCCACCAGGGCGCGGGCCGTCTGCTCCTCCTGGGCCGGGTCCAGGGTCTCCACGGCGTCGTTGACGGCCTCGGCGGGGACGCCGCGGCGGCGGAGTTCGGCGGCCAGGGCCCGCTTGGCCAGGCCTCGTCCGGCGTGCCTGGACTGGACCCAGGCCTGGGCGAAGGCCTCGTCGTCGATGAGACCGACGTCGGTGAAGCGGGCCAGGACGCGGTCGGCGACGTCGTCGGGGATCTGCTTACGGTGCAGGGCGTCTGCCAACTGGGCCCGCGTGCGGGGGGAGGCGGACAGCAGGCGCAGGCAGATCTCGCGCGCCCTCGCCTCCGGGTCGCTCTCGCGTGCGGCCGTCATGGGGAGCCGGCCGGCGCGGGGGCCGTGGGAGCGGCGGCGCCATCGGGGAAGTTCCGGGCACCGGTCGTGCGGTGCCGGGTAAGGCGCCGCCGCCCTGCATACGAGATCATCGCTTACTCTTCGTCAAGAGTCACCCGTCTCGGGAGATTCCTTGTCAGGAATCACCCGCCTTGGCCGCCTTGGCGCCGCGCTTCGCGGCGGGGGCCTTGACCGGGGCGGGGGCGGGCGGCTCGGGCGCGGCGCCCGGGGCGGCGGCGGGCTCGGCCTCCTTGTCGACCTTCGGGCCGATGCCGAGCTTCTCCTTGATCTTCTTCTCGATGCCGTCGGCCAGGTCGGGGTTGGCCTTGAGGAAGTTGCGGGCGTTCTCCTTGCCCTGGCCGAGCTGGTCGCCGTCGTAGGTGTACCAGGCGCCGGACTTGCGGACGAAGCCGTGCTCCACGCCGAGGTCGATCAGGCCGCCCTCGCGGCTGATGCCCAGGCCGTAGAGCAGGTCGAAGTCGGCGACGCGGAACGGCGGGGCCATCTTGTTCTTGACGACCTTGACGCGGACGCGGTTGCCGACGGCCTCGGTGCCGTCCTTGAGCGTCTCGATGCGGCGGACGTCGAGGCGGACGGAGGCGTAGAACTTCAGCGCGCGGCCGCCGGTGGTGGTCTCCGGGGAGCCGAACATGACGCCGACCTTCTCGCGGAGCTGGTTGATGAAGACGGCGGTGGTCTTGGTCTGGTTGATCGCCCCGGTGAGCTTGCGCAGGGCCTGCGACATGAGGCGGGCCTGGAGGCCGACGTGGCTGTCGCCCATCTCGCCCTCGATCTCGGCGCGCGGCACCAGCGCGGCGACGGAGTCGATGACGACGATGTCGATCGCGCCGGAGCGGATCAGCATGTCGGTGATCTCCAGGGCCTGCTCGCCGGTGTCGGGCTGGGAGACCAGCAGGGCGTCGATGTCGACGCCGAGCTTGGCGGCGTACTCGGGGTCGAGCGCGTGCTCGGCGTCGACGAAGGCGGCGATGCCGCCCATCTTCTGGATGCTCGCGACGGCGTGGAGCGCGATGGAGGTCTTGCCGGAGCCCTCGGGGCCGTACACCTCGACGACGCGGCCGCGTGGCAGGCCGCCGATGCCGAGGGCGATGTCGAGGGAGATCGCGCCGGTGGGGATCACCTCGACGGGCGCCCGCGCCTCCTCGCCCATCCGCATGACCGACCCCTTGCCGAACTGCCGCTCGATCTGGGCGAGTGCGGTCTCGAGAGCCTTCTCCCGGTCGTTCGCTGCCATTGAGATGTCCTTGTCGTTGAGATGTGTCGGCTCTCGGCCGCTGCTTGCGATGTCGAGGGCGACGTTACGGCGGGCCACCGACACTTTCGACCCCGGCGCGGTTCGAGGACGCCGCCGCGGGCCCGGGCCAGCTTACCGAACATCCGTTCGATCATCGTCCCGCATGCCGATTTGCGGCGGAATCTCCGTGCGATCGATGGTCCCGACCCCGTAACCTGGCGGGGTTGACGGAGGGTTCCAATCATGACGCTGACCGTCCTCTTCTGCGTCGATCCGCTCCATCCCCGGCGCGTTGACCCCCACTTCGCCCGCGAGGCCGCGGCCGTGCGGGACCACTACGGCGAGATCGCCCTGATCGACCACGACGCGCTGCGGCGCGGGGACGTCGAGGACGCGATCGACGCGGCGCCCTCCGACCTCGGCCCGGTCTGGTACCGCGGATGGATGCTCTCGGCGGAGGAGTACGGCGCGATGGCCGCCGCCCTGAAGCGGCGCGGAACGGCGCTCCTGACGCACCCGGACGACTACCGCCGCGCGCACGAGTTGCCGGGATGGCACGACACGTTCGCCGGGCTCACCCCGCACAGCGTGTGGCGTCCTCTCGGCACCGGCCAGGATCCCGGCCCCCTCGGCGAGCTGGGCGAGCTCGTCAAGCCGCTGCGCGGCGGGCCCGGCGTGGTCAAGGACTACGTGAAGTCGTGCAAGCACGAGTGGGAGGAGGCGTGCTTCGTCCCCGACGTGAAGAACCTCGCGCGGCTGCACGACGTCGCGGCGAAGATGGTCGCGCTGCGCGACGACCACCTGGCCGGGGGTCTCGTCGTGCGGGAGTTCGAGCAGTACGACGGGGAGGGCGAGGCGCGCGTGTGGTGGGTGGACGGCGAACCCGCGCTCGTCGGCCCGCACCCGGACAGCCCGGGCGTGGAGCTCGATCCGGACCTTTCCGCGGTGGCCCCCGCCGTCCGCGCGCTGGGGTGCCGGTTCATCACCACCGATCTGGCCCGCCGCACGGACGGCGCCTGGCGCGTCGTGGAGGTCGGTGACGGCCAGGTCAGCGACCTGCCGTCGTCGGTGGACGCGATGGACCTCTACGCGCACCTTCCTGTGCCGGAATAACGTCCGTACAGGATGATGCGGCGTGTTATCGAACCAGATTAGGGTTCTCACCGTCTCATGACCTGTGGCCCCAGGCCGCCGATCGACCCCTCCGCGAGAAGGACGTGCTGTCTTGCCCCCTCAGGAGCCCACTCGCCGGCTCAGCTCCCGCGCCGTGAAGGTGGGGATGGTGAGCGCCCTGTCACTGACCCTCGTCGCCTGCGGTTCCGGTTCGACGACGGCGCGATGCGTGGACCGCAACGCGCCGGCCAAGGGCAAGGGCGGGTACAAGGTCGTCCCGGACAACAACTGCAACAGCGGCGACATCGACAACGGGGCCAACAACGCCTACAACCGCTACTTCTGGTACTACGGCGGGAAGAGCCGGTCCGGCTTCGTGTCCGGCGGCAGCCAGTACCGCCCCTCGGGGAAGATCAAGTCGAGTGGCGGGCGGACGCTGAGCCGGGGCGGGTTCGGCGGCGGCGGCCGGGGCGGGAGCTGAGCCGTGCGCCGTGTCCGTTCCGCACCGCGTGAGGGCTGGGCCGAGAAGGTCGAGGAGCACGGCCTGGCCTTCCACCGCACCGCGCACCCCGAGCATCTGACCCGGCCCTACTGGGACGAGTCGGTCCACTACGTCTTCGACATGGACGAGGTGCTGGCCCTCGAAGCCGTCGTCGAGGAACTGCACCGGATGTGCCTGGACGTGGTGGAGCACGTCGTGTCCACCGGTCGCTACCACGTCCTCGGCATCCCCGACTGGGTGGCGCCCCTGATCGAGGAGTCGTGGCGGCGCGGCGACCCGCACCTGTACGGGCGGTTCGATCTGCGCTACGACGGCCAGGGGCCCGCCAAGCTCCTGGAGTACAACGCCGATACGCCGACCGCACTGGTGGAGAGCGCCGTCGTCCAGTGGTACTGGCTCCAGGAGACCCATCCTGGGGACGACCAGTGGAACTCCATCCATGAGCGGTTCGTGGCGCGCTGGAAGGAGATGGCGCCCACCGTGGGCGGCGGGCCCGTCCACTTCGCCTGGACGACCGGCGACGAGACCGGCGAGGAGGTCATGACGATCGCCTACATGCAGGAGACCGCGGAGGAGGCGGGCCTGCCGGGTGTGGCGATCGCCATGGAGGACATCGGCTGGGACGCCGAGCGGAGGCGGTTCGTCGATCTCGACGAGCGGGAGATCGGGACGCTCTGCAAGCTCTACCCCTGGGAGTGGATCGTCGCCGAGCCGTTCGGGCGCAACATCCCGGGGACGCCCACGTCGTGGATAGAGCCCATCTGGAAGATGGTGCTCTCCAACAAGGCGCTGCTCGTCCTGCTCTGGGAGCTGTTCCCAGGTCACCCCAATCTGCTGCCCACCTACCTGAACACGCCGTCGAACCTGACGTCCTATGTGCAGAAGCCGCTGCTCGGGCGGGAGGGCGCGAGCATGCGCATCGTCACGCCGGACGGTTCCGAGCAGCGGACCCAGGGCGACTACGGCGCGGAGGGTTTCGTCTTCCAGGAGTTCTGCGCGCTGCCGGAGTTCGACGGCGAGCACCCCGTGCTCGGCGCGTGGGTGGTCCACGACGGGGCCGCCGGGATAGGCATCAGGGAGACGTCAGGCCTCATCACCGACGACACGTCGTCGTTCGTCCCGCACCGCATCCCGCTGTAGCGGGATCCCTAGCGCAAGGTCGAGGGGACGTCGAAGGTCGCGACGACGGCCTGCCAGACCTTCTTGGCGGATTCGCCCTCGGCGAAGGCCTGCTCGATGGTGCGGCCGCCTAGTTCGGCCATGACGTAGTCCTTGGCCACGCTCTGGGCGTAGTGCTCGCCGAACTGCTGGTTCATCCGATCCCAGAAGAGTGTTAGCCGCACATGACCCACGCTATCCGACGGATGGTTCCCCCAGGGACCGCGTCACCTCGCCGGGGACCTCGGGCGCGCGGCCCTGGCGGTACTGGCGGTGCAGGCCCGTCAGATACCGTTCGACGCCTTCGATGACCCGCGCCGTCCGGTAGGAGGGGAAGACGTCGAACCCGTGCTGGGCGCCCTGCATCTCGGCGTAGAGCACGGGCGAGACCGAGACCTCCCGCAGCCGTTCGACGAACTGGCGGGCCTCGACCGCGGGGATGAGCGAGTCCCGGCTGCCGTGGATGACGAAGAAGGGCGGTGCGTCTTCGCGGATGTAGGTGACCGGGGACGCCTTGGCGTACGCCTCCTGGTTCTCCGCGAAGGGCTGCTTGACGACCATCCGTTCCATGAGGCGGGTGGTGCCGAAGGGGCGGGGAAACGTGCCCGGCTCGAAGAAGTTGTAGAAGCCGTAGAACGGAACCGCGCCCTGCACGGTGGTGTCCGCGTCCTCGAAGCCCGGCTGGAACTCGGGGACGTTCGCGGTCAGTGCCACCATCGCGGTGAGGTGTCCGCCGGCCGAACCACCGGTCACGCAGAGGAAGTCGGGATCTGCTCCGTACTCCTCTGCGTGCTCCTTGTACCAGGCGACGAAGTGCTTCAGGTCGATCAGGTGCTCCGGCCAGGTGGCGCGTGGGCTGAGCCGGTAGTTGACGTTGAAGCCGACCCATCCCTGGACGGCCATGTGGTTGAGCAGCGGCAGCCCTTGCTCCCGCTTGTCGCCGATCACCCAGGCTCCACCGTGAATCTGCATGAGCCCCGGGCGCAGCTCGCCATCGGCGCGTTGCCCGGCGGGATGGAAGACATCCAGTTTCAGGCGCAGGCGGCCCTCCTGCCGGTACACGACGTTGCGTTCGACCCGCACGCCCTTGCGGGGGACCAGGCACAGCGGAGGGACGATCAGGTGTCCGAGCGGGTAGCGCGGTGCGCCCTCCGGGTCCAGTTCGAGGGGAGCGCCGCTGTCCCGCAGGGTGACGATCGTCCTGCGGGATGCTGCGAGGGTGGCCGCGACGCCTGCCATGCCGAGGACCGCCAGTGCGAGCCCGGTCCAGCCCGCCCAGCCGTCCAGTCCCCCGAAGGCCGCGGCCAGGGCCGTGGCGGCGGCCCAGGCGACCAGGACGTGCGGCGCCAGTTCGATCGTGAGCCAGCCCGCGAAGAAGCTTCCCACGAGCAGGACGGGGCCGCGCCGCGGGGCGTGGGCGTTGGCGGCCGTCAGAGCGAGCAGGAGGCCCAGGGCGAGGAGGACGTAAGGCATCGCGACTCCCTTGCGAAGCGTTGGCCTGCCCGCCCCACCTTGCCCATACAAGCGCTTGCTTACAATAGGTTCCGCGGGGGACGCCCGGTTCACCTCCCCTTCGATATGTGACGCGCGCCACGCCCGCGCATTCTGTCCGACGCGCAAGGCAGTATGGCGCTATGGGCGGTGACGTGCTAGAACGCTTCTCCCCGGCGACCCGTGCCTGGTTCACCGGGGCGTTCGCCGCACCCACTCCCGCGCAGGCCGGAGCCTGGGATTCCATCGCCGGCGGCGACAACACGCTGGTCGTCGCGCCGACCGGGTCCGGCAAGACCCTCGCGGCCTTCCTGTGGTCCCTCGACCGGCTCGGCACCGAGGCCGTCCCCGATGACGCGCTGCGCCGCTGCCGCGTCCTGTACGTGTCGCCGCTGAAGGCCCTCGCCGTGGACGTCGAGCGCAACCTGCGCGCCCCGCTGACCGGCATCCGCCACGCGGCGCGCCGCCTCGGCCTGCCCGAGCCCGACGTCCGCGTCGGGATGCGGTCGGGCGACACCCCCGCCGACGAGCGCCGCCGGCTGGCCGTCAAGCCGCCCGACATCCTGATCACGACGCCGGAGTCGCTGTTCCTGATCCTCACCTCGCGGGCGCGCGAGTCGCTGCGCGGGGTGGAGACCGTCATCGTCGACGAGGTGCACGCCGTGGCGGGCACCAAGCGCGGCGCGCATCTGGCGCTGTCCCTCGAACGCCTGGACGCGCTTCTCGAACGTCCCGCCCAGCGGATCGGCCTGTCGGCGACGGTCCGTCCCGCGGACGAGGTGGCGGCGTTCCTGGGCGGCCCGAGGCCCGCTGCCGTCGTCCAGCCGCGTTCGGAGAAGGTGTTCGAGCTCGACATCGTCGTCCCGGTGGAGGACATGGGCGAGGTCGGCCAGTTCGTCGACGACTCGGGGGCGCCCGACCCCCGCCAGCGCAGCATCTGGCCCCACGTCGAAGACCGCTTGCTCGACCTCATTCAGGCACATCGCTCGACGCTCGTGTTCGCCAACTCGCGGCGCCTGGCCGAGAGGCTGTGCGGACGGTTGAACGAACTCGCCTACGAGCGCTCGACCGGCGAACCTCTGGAGGAGGACCACTCCCCCGCGTCCACGATGGCCCAGGCGGGCGCGGCCAAGGGAGCGCCCCTGGAAATCGCCAGGGCGCACCACGGCTCGGTGTCCAAGGAGGAGCGGGCCGGTATCGAGAACGCTCTGAAGGAGGGCCGCCTGCCCGCGGTGGTGGCGACGTCCAGCCTGGAACTGGGCATCGACATGGGCGCGGTCGACCTGGTCGTCCAGGTGGAGTCGCCGCCGTCGGTCGCCAACGGCCTCCAGCGGGTCGGGCGTGCCGGCCACCAGGTCGGCGCCGTGTCCAAGGGCGTCATCTTCCCCAAGTACCGGGGCGACCTCGTGCAGACGGCCGTGGTGGCCGAGCGCATGCGCGGCGGTGAGATCGAGGAGCTGCGGTACCCGCGCAACCCTCTCGACGTCCTCGCCCAGCAGATCGTCGCGATGGTCTCCATGGACGAGTGGACGGTCGACGAACTCGAATCCCTCGTCAAACGCGCCGCCTCCTACGCCACGCTTCCCCGGTCGGCGCTGGAGGCGTGCCTCGACATGCTCGCCGGGCGCTACCCCAGCGACGAGTTCGGCGAGCTCCGCCCGCGCCTGGTCTGGGACCGCGTGACCGGTGTGCTGCGCGACCGCCCGGGTGCCCAGCGTCTCGCCGTGACCAGCGGCGGGACGATCCCTGACCGCGGCCTGTTCGGGGTGTTCCTGGTCGGCGAGAAGGCGTCGCGCGTCGGGGAGCTCGACGAGGAGATGGTGTACGAGTCGCGTGTGGGGGACGTGTTCGTCCTCGGTGCGAGCTCATGGCGGATCGAGGACATCACCCCCGACCGGGTGCTCGTGTCCCCCGCACCGGGCCAGCCCGGCAAGCTGCCGTTCTGGCACGGCGACACACTGGGGCGTCCGGCCGAACTGGGCCGCGCGCTCGGCACGTTCACCCGGGAGCTGGCCGAGCTGTCCCAGCCGGAGGCGCAGGCCCGCGTCGCCGCGTCCGGGCTGGACGACTGGGCCTCCGCCAACCTCGTCTCCTACCTGACCGAGCAGCGTGAGGCCACCGGCCACGTACCCGACGACCGCACGATGGTGGTCGAGCGGTTCCGCGACGAGCTCGGCGACTGGCGCATGGTCGTCCACTCGCCGCTGGGCGCGCGCGTGCACGCGCCCTGGGCGCTCGCCATAGCCGGGCGCCTGCACGAGCGGTACGGCGTGGACGCGCAGGCCATGCACGCCGACGACGGCATCGTCATCCGCATCCCCGACATGGACGAGCCTCCCGGCCTCGACCTGGCCGTCTTCGACGCCGACGACATCGAGCGCATCGTCGTCGACGAGCTGGGCGGTTCGGCGCTGTTCGCCGCCCGGTTCCGCGAGTGCGCGGCGCGCTCGCTGCTGCTCCCCCGCCGCCGTCCCGACAAGCGCATGCCGCTGTGGCAGCAGCGCCAGCGCGCCGCGCAACTGCTGGCCGTGGCGAGCAAGTACCCGTCGTTCCCGATCGTGCTGGAGACCATGCGCGAGTGCCTGCAGGACGTGTTCGACGTCCCGGGCCTGGTGCAGCTGATGCGCGACATGTCCGGACGCAAGGTCCGCATGGTGGAAGTGGAGACGTCCGAGCCGTCCCCCTACGCGCGTTCCCTTCTGTTCCACTACGTCGGCGCCTTCATGTACGAGGGCGACTCGCCCCTGGCGGAGCGGCGTGCCCAGGCCCTCGCGCTCGACTCGGCGCTGCTCGCCGAGCTGCTCGGCCAGGCCGATCTGCGTGAGCTGCTCGATCCCGACGCCGTCACCGAGACCGAACGCGAACTCCAGCGCCTCGCGGCCGACCGCCGCGCCCGCGATTTGGAGGGCGTCGCCGACCTCCTGCGCGCTCTCGGTCCGCTGAGCACGGCCGAGGCGGCCGAGCGCACACTCCCCGCGAGCCTCGGCGCCCCAGACGAGACCGCGGCCGGTGACGGCGAGGCCGACGCGGTCGGCGGTCCCGTCCCGGACGCGGTGCTCGTCCAGGTGTCGCGGTGGCTGGCGGAGCTGGAGGCGACGCGGCGGGCGATCCGGGTCCGGATCGCCGGGCAGGAGCATTGGGCCGCGATCGAGGACGCGGGCCGGCTGCGGGACGCGCTCGGCGCACCGCTGCCGGTGGGCGTCCCGGAGGCGTTCCTCGAACCGGTCGCCGACCCGCTCGGCGACCTGGTCTCCCGGTACGCGCGCACGCACGGGCCGTTCCGGGCGGCCGAGGCCGCCGCGCGCTTCGGGCTGGGCGTCGCCGTGGTCGTCGAGACGCTGCGGCGGCTGTCGGGCGCGGGCCGGATCGTCGAGGGCGAGTTCCTGCCGGTCGGGTCCGTGGCGGGCCCGCTGACGACCGAATGGTGCGACAGCGGCGTGCTGCGGATGCTGCGGCGCCGTTCCCTGGCACGCCTGCGCGCCGAGGTCGAACCGTCCCCGCCGGAGTCGCTCGGCCGGTTCCTGCCGGCCTGGCACGGCATCTCGGGCGGGTCGCGGCTGCGGGGCATCGACGCGCTCGTCCAGGCGATCGAGCAGTTGCAGGGCGCCGCGGTGCCCGCGTCCGCGCTGGAGTCGCTGGTGCTGCCGTCGCGGGTGCCCGGCTACACCCCGGCCATGCTGGACGAGCTGACGTCGGCCGGCGAGGTCGTTTGGGCCGGCCAGGGCGGGCTCCCGGGCGGCGACGGCTGGGTGGCGCTGTACCTGGCCGACACCGCTCCGCTGCTCATGCCGAGCCCCGCGGAGATCACTCTCACGCCCGTGCACCAGGCCGTCCTCGACGCCCTCGGCGACGGGGGCGCGCTGTTCTTCCGGACGCTGTCCGACCGTGTGAACAAGCAGGCCACCGCCAACGACGCCGACCTCGTCACCGCCGTGTGGGACCTGGTCTGGGCCGGCCACCTCACCAACGACACGCTGGCCCCGCTGCGGTCCGCGCTCGGATCAGGCCGTCCGACCCACCGTTCCCGGACGACGCGCCGCGGACGTCCCGTCCTGCCGTCCCGGACGGGTCCGCCCACGGTCGCCGGACGCTGGTGGCCGCTCCCCGAGCGCGAGCCCACCGCGACCCTGCGCTCGCACGCCCTCGCCGAAGCGCTCCTGGAGCGGTACGGCATCGTCATCCGCGGCGCCGTCGCGGCCGAACGCATTCCTGGCGGGTTCTCCGCCGTGTACCCGGTCCTGCGCGCGTTCGAGGAGACGGGGCGTTGCCGGCGGGGCTATTTCGTCGAGGGCCTGGGAGCCGCCCAGTTCGCGCTGCCGGGGGCCGTCGACCGGCTCCGGGCGCTCCGTCCGGCGGCGGTCACCGCCCCGGACGACATCTCCGCCCTCTGGGAGGCGCCCCGCAAGCCCGGGGTCCGCGCGCTCGTCCTGGCGGCGGCCGATCCCGCCAACCCGTACGGCGCGGCCCTGCCCTGGCCGGAACGCGCCGACGAGCTCGCCAGCGGCCACAAGCCGGGCCGCAAGGCGGGCGCGCTGGTCGTGCTGGTCGAGGGCCGGCTCATCCTCTATGTCGAGCGCGGCGGGCGGACGCTCCTGACCTGGGACGACGACCCGGAGGTCCTGCAACCGGCCGTCGACGCCCTCGCCCTGGCCGTCCGCGAGGGGGCGCTCGGCAAGCTGACCGTGGAGCGCGCCGACGGCGAGGCGATCAGCGACTCCCCGCTGGCCGCCGCGCTGGAGTCGGCCGGTTTCCATCCCACGCCGCGCGGGCTGCGGCTGCGCTCCTGACCGCCCGTACCCCAGAGGGCGACGGTCACGGCGGCGGCGCACACCAGCATTCCGAGGAGTGACGGCAGGGTGAGGGTGCTGCCGAACATCAGCCAGCCCCACAGCATCGTCGTGGGCGGGGTGAGGTAGAGCAGGGCCGACACGCGGCCGACACCCGTCCGCCGGACGTTGACCCAGTACAGCCCGTACCCGCCGAACATCGCCAGCACGACGAGGATGGCCATGGCCGTCCAGAACGCGGGGTCGGCCGGAGGTACCAGTGAGCCGTCCGCACCGGCGAAGCCGGAGAACAGCACCGCGCTCACGCCCGCCTGGACGGCCAACGCCTCCGGCAGCTCCAGGGAGGGGCGCGTGCGGCGTTCGACGAGGGTGGCGCCGACGAGGGAGAGCATCGCGGCGAACGGAAGTGCGTACGCCCAGGCCGGAGCGTCCGCACTCAGGTCGCCGCCGACGACGAGCGCGACGCCGCCGAGCCCGGCGGCGAACCCGGCGAGCTGCCGGCGGCCGACCGGTTCGCCGAGCACGGGCGCGGCGAGCGCGACCGCGACGAGCGGCTGCAACGCGGTGATGAGGCTGTTGATCCCCGCGGCGACGCCGTGCTCGGCGGCGAGGAAGACGCCGGAGAGGTAGCCGACCTGTCCGAGCGTCCCGATCAGGGCGTGCAGGGCCAGGTCGCGGGGCGGGATCCGGCGGCGCCGCCACAGCAGCCACATGCCGAGCGCGCCCGCGCCGATGATGAACCGCCAGGCCAGCAGGGCGCTCGCGGGCGCGCTCCGGGTGCCGAGCTCGGCGCCGACGAAGCCGGAGCTCCACATGACGACGAAGGCGGCGCCCAGCAGGGCGTCCGATCGGCGGATGTCCACGGCCCCTCCTCAGGTATACATACCGGTATAACTACACAGTAGCCATACCGGTATGTATACTCAAAGTCACCCCTGCGGAAGGAGCCGCGATGCCCGTGCACGACCGGCCGCTCACCCCCGCCGCCCGGCGGGTCCTGCAGACCGCGAGCGAGCTGTTCTACGAGCGCGGCATCGGCTCGGTCGGCATGGAGCTGATCGCCGCCGAGGCGGGCGTCACGAAGAAGACCGTCTACGACCGCTTCGGCTCCAAGGACGCGCTGATCCTGGCCTACCTGCGGGCCCGCGACGAGCGGTGGCGCGCCTTCACGACCGGCCGGATCGCCGAGGCCGCCGGCGCCCGCGAGCGGGTGCTCGCCACGTTCGACGCCCTCGGCGAGTGGCTGGCCACCGAGTCCGGGCGCGGCTGCTCGATGGTGAACGCCTGCGCCGAGCTGCCCGACCCGTCCCACCCCGTCCACGGGGTGGCCGCCGAGCAGAAGGCGTGGGTGCGCGCCCTCTACGCGGACCTGGTCGGCGACGGCGCGCTGGCCGACCAGTTGCTCATCCTGCACGAGGGCGCGGTCGTCGCGTTCAGCGTCGCGGGCGTGCGCGGCGCCGCGGCCGCCGCCCACGCCGCAGCCGAGGCGATCGTGCCCCGCGCGCTCAGCGCCGCCGCCCCCTGAACATGTTGATCAACCCGCGCAGGGCCCGCTCGTCCAGGGACCCGAACGGGTTGTCGTGGACGAGGTAGGTCCAGGTCGCCGAGGGCCGCTTGAGCCCCGCGGAGTCGAGGTCGACGCCGTCCGCCGAGGCGGTGAGGGCCTCGAAGGCGGCCGCGGACCGCTTCCGCGCGTCGCCCAGGAGCCGCTTGCCCGCCGGGACGGCCTCCCGGTTGAACTCGACCAGCGGGTCCAGGCCCCGGCCGAGCGAGCGCAGGTGGATGCCCTCGCGCAGGTCGGCGAGGAAGGCCAGGTGCTCGGCCCAGCAGCGGTCCAGCTGGAACAGGACGATCTGCCGCGCGGCGGCCGCCACCGCGTCCGCGCCCGCGATCGCGGTGAGCTCGGCGTGCCGCTCCGGAGCGTCGGCCGCCATGGCCGCGTCGGCGGCGTCGCCGTTCAGGACGGCGTCGCGCTCGGCGAGCACCTCCCGGCGCTGGAGCCCGATCAGGTGGTTGTACCGCCACGTGTTGCGGTGCAGCTCCAGGTCGACGCCCTCCGCGACGCGCTGGGCGTGGCCGACGATCCAGTGCGCGCCCTTGCCGGTGATGAGCCCGTCGTCGCCGGCGGCCTCCTTCGACTCCTCGTCCGGCGCGTAGCGGGTGACGAGGTCGTCCTGGAGGCTGGTGAAGAACACCGAGCCGCCGGGGTCGCCCTGCCGCCCGGCCCGCCCTCGGAGCTGGTCGTCCAGGCGGCTGCTGTGGTAGCGGCCCGTACCGATGACCAGCAGGCCGCCCGCCCGCGCGACCCGGTCGTGGTCGGTGCCGTCCCGCTCGGCCGGGGCCGTGCCCGGGGCGGACGGCGAGGGGCTGCCGCCCAGCCGGATGTCGGTGCCCCGGCCGGCCATCTGCGTGGAGACGGTGATCGCGCCGTACGCGCCCGCCTCCGCGATGATCGCGGCCTCCTCGGCGTCGTTCTTGGCGTTGAGCACCACCCGGTCGAGCCCGGCGCGGGACAGGCGGCGGGCGAGCCGCTCGGACTCGGCGACGTCGCCCGTCCCGACCAGCACCGGGCGGCCGGCGGCGTGCGCGGCGGCGATCTCCTCGACGATCGCGACCTCCTTGTCGGCGGCGGTCGCGTAGAGGCGGTCCGGCTCGTCCTCGCGGACGCACGGCCGGTTCGGCGGGACGACGGCGATCGCCAGCGAGTAGAACTCGGTCAGCTGCCCGGCGACGGCCATCGCGGTGCCCGTCATGCCGCACCGGACGGGGTAGCGCCCGATCAGCTCCTGCACGGTGATCGAGTCGAGGATCTCGCCGCTCGGGGAGGCGTCCAGGGCCTCCTTCGCCTCGACCGCGGCCTGCAGGCCGTCCGGCCAGCGCTGCAGCAGGGCCACCCGGCCCCGCGACTCGCTGACCAGCTTCACCGCGCCGTCCCGGACGATGTAGTCCACGTCGCGGTGCAGGAGGACCTCCGCGTGCAGGGCGACGTTCACCGCGGTGAGGACGGCGAGGTTCTCCGGCGCGTAGAGGTCGAGCCCGAGGACGCGTTCGACCTCGCGAGCCCCGGCCGCCGTGAGCTGGACGTTGCGCGCCTCGTCGTCGGTGGAGTAGTGCAGCCCGGGGCGCAGCCGCCGGACCAGGTCGGCGTGCCGCGGGTCGGCGGAGTCGAGGTCGGCGGCGCCGGCGAGCACGAGCGGGACCATGGCCTCGTCCACCAGCACCGAGTCGGCCTCGTCGATCAGCGCGACGGACGGCTCGGGCAGCACGAGATCGGCGGCGTCGGTGGCGAGCCGGTCCCGGAGCAGGTCGAACCCGACCTCGCTCACCGGCGCGTACGTCACGTCCGCCCGGTAGGCCTCGCGCCGCTCGGCGGGCGTGGACGACTGGCCGACCCAGCCGACGGTGACGCCCAGCATCGCGTAGAGCGGGCCCATCCACTCGGCGTCGCGCCGCGCCAGGTAGTCGTTGACCGACATCACGTGGACCCGGTGGCCGCGCAGCGCGTACCCGGCCGCCGCGAGGGCGCCCGACAGGGTCTTGCCCTCGCCGGTCGCCATCTCCGCGACGTGCCCGGACAGCAGCGCGAGCGTCCCGACGAGCTGCACGTCGAAGGGCCGCTCCCCGAGCGTCCGGCGGGCGGCCTCCCGGCCGAGGGCGCACAGCTCCGCGAGGTCCTCCTTCTCGCGGAGGGCGGACGCGGCGGCGGTCAGCTCCGCGTCCGGCAGCTCCCGGACGCGGGACTCGCGCGCCGCCGCCTCCTCCACCAGGGCGCGCAGCGGCTCCAGATCGACGCTTCCCGGCTTCTGGACGAGGCGGCGCAACCGGTCACGCAGCGCCATGGCGTCCCCTCGGTTCGTCGCTCACTGTTCCCCCAACGGGCGGGTCGAAGTCGGCGTTCCCATGATCTCAGCGCGGCGGTCCCGAAGGTGCCGGGGGCGGGCCTCCGCTGTTGGTCTGACCTCGAATTCATTCCTCGGGCGGATCCCCTCCGGCCCTTTCGTTTGAGAGCATGGCCGCATCACGGGGTTTGCGGTGGCCAAGGGGAAAGCGCCACCGCGGAACGGGGTTCCGACATGACACCTACGGCACGCAAGGCCGCCGCTCTCCGGCGCAAGCGTCAGATCATCAGCCAGACCGTCATCGACCGCGCGCTGAACGACCCTCGGCGTCATCCGGAGGTCGCCGTCGCGGCGGCGTCCGCCAAGTAGGGGAACGGTCCACCGCGCGATCGGGAAGCGCCTCCGCCCGGCGGGCGGGGGCGCTTCCCGCTTTCGCGGACGCGCCTTCCTACGATGCCCCCGCGGCCGAGAAGACGTCGTCGCGGGCCTGCTCCAGCGCCGCGTGCAGGGCGCCGCGCAGGACGGGGTTGCCCTTCACGCCGGTGACGGCGACGGCGGGGCGGGTCGGGCTGATCCGGCCGACGATCGACTCGATGCGGGTGGCCAGCGGCCCTCCCCCGGCCCGGCCGAGGCTCCCCGACAGCACCACGAGCCCGGGGTCCAGGACGATGTTGACCGAGGTCACGCCGTAGGAGATCCGGTCGGCGAGCTCGTCGAGGAACGGGCCGCCGCGGTCCTCGTCGGCGGCGGCCGCGCGGACGCAGTCCACGGCGGTCGGCTCGGCGATGCCGTGCTCGTGCGCGAGGGCGCGGACCGCGTCCGCGCCCACCAGTGCCCCGTAGCCGCCGGCGAGCGTCGGGATGCCCCAGGTCCTCGACTCGGTGACGCCCTCGTCCTGCGCCGCGCGCCGGGCCGCGCCGACCGGCAGCGGCGCCCCGGGGACGGGCAGGTAGCCGATCTCCCCCGCGCCGCCCCACCGGCCGCGGTGCAGCCGTCCGCCCAGCATCACCGACAGGCCCATGCCGCGGTCGAACCACATCAGCGCGAAGTCGTCGGCGTCGCGCGCGGCCCCGTAGGCCCGCTCGGCGATCGCGGCGAGGTTCACGTCGTTCTCGATGATCACGGGGCGGCGCAGGTCGGTGCGCAGCGCGGCGAGGACGCCCTCGTGCCAGGCGGGCAGGTCGAAGGAGAACTGGACGTCGCCGGAGCGCGGGTCGACGACGCCGGGCGTCCCGATGACGAACGCGCTCAGCTTCGACACCGCGACCTTGGCCGAGCGGCACGCCTTGACGACGGCGCTGTGCACCATCTTCACGGGATCGTCGGCGCCGTTCGGGTCCACGGTCACCTGGGCGACGATGTGCCCGGTGATGTCGGCGACCCCGGCGGTGACCCCGTCCGGCCCCACCTCCAGGCCCGCGACGTACGCGCTGGACGGGACGACCGCGTAGAGCGCGGCGTTCGGGCCCCGCCCCCCGGCCTGCTCCCCCACCACCGAGACGAGACCGCGCTCCTCCAGCCGGGACAGCAGCTGGGACGCGGTCACCTTCGACAACCCGGTGTGCTCGCCGATCTGCGCGCGGGTGAGCGGGCCCTGCTCGACGAGCAGGTCCAGCGCCGCGCGGTCGTTCAGCTCACGCAGCAGCCTCGGCGTTCCCGGGCGTCTTGCCATTGCGACCCCTGATGTCTCAATCCGCTAACGAGCAGTTTTGTTTAGGAAAGTTTCTTGTTAGTTTACGCCCAAGCGCCGACCGGCACGGTACCCCGGGTCGGGGGCGCCCGCAGAGCGCGGACTGGCGAGCAGGGCGCCCGCGAGCGATGCGAACGCGAGAGGGGCATGGCTGGGACCCTAAAGGGTCCGCGCCGTCCCCACTCGCACCGCAGGCCACAAGGCCGCGCGAGGCGATGCCGGAAAGGAACCCCCAGTGAAGTACATCAAGGTTGCGGCCGTGACGGCCGCGATCGCCCTGGCCGCGACGGCCTGCGGCGGCGACGGCAAGGACGGCGACGCGGGCGACGGCAAGGACCCGGCGCAGCTCAAGGTCTGGATGATGGGCGACGGTACGCCCGAGCAGACCAAGTTCCTCGACGGGGTCGAGGCCGAGTTCAAGCAGAAGCACCCGAACACCGACGTCCAGGTCAAGTACGTGCCGTGGCCGCAGGTCGCCACCACCTTCCAGAAGGCGGCGGCCGGCGGTGAGGGCCCCGACGTCACCGAGCTCGGCAACACCGACGTCCAGTCCCACATCGAGCAGGGCAGCCTGGCCGACATCTCCGACCAGTTCAAGGGGTGGGCGGACGGCAAGACGCTGAACAAGACCGCGCTCGGCAACGACACCGCGGACGGCAAGACCTACGCGGTGCCGTGGTACGGCGGCGTGCGCGGCGTCTGGTACCGGACGGACTGGTTCCAGGAGCTCGGCATCCAGCCGCCGAAGACGTGGGCGGACCTCACCGCCGCCGCGAAGAAGGTGCAGGGCTCCAAGAAGGTCCCCGGCATCGGCATCCCGAGCGACCAGACCAACGCGCTGCTCAGCTTCGTGTGGGGCAACGGCGGCGAGGTCGCCGTCGACGACGGCAAGGGCGGCTTCAAGGGCCAGCTCGACCAGCCGCAGGCCGTCGAGGCGGTCAAGTACTACGCCGGGCTCGTCACCACCGAGAAGGTCGCCCCCGAGAAGTACGTCGGCAAGAACGAGCTGGAGGGCCCGCAGCGCGACTTCGCGCTCGGCAAGCTCGGCATGTACGTCGACGGCAGCTGGGCGCTCAAGGAGATGAAGAAGATCTCCGAGAAGAACGCCGACAAGTGGGGCGTCTTCCCGATCCCGACCAAGACCGGCGGCAACGCCCCGGTCATGGCGGGCGGCTCCGACCTCGCGGTCTGGAACGACAGCAAGGCCAAGAGCGCGGCCTTCGACTACATCACCGTCCTGAACAACGCCAAGAACGCCCAGGGCTGGGCCGACTACAGCGGCTTCTCCTCCATGCGGTCGGACGTGAAGTTCTCCGACCCCAAACTGGAGGTCTTCACCTCGATCGCCGGCAACACCAAGTTCCCGCCGATCAGCTCCGGCTGGGGCGAGTTCGAGCAGGCCAAGAAGGTGCTGCCGAACGCCGTCAAGGCGATCATGCAGGGCAAGTCCGCCGAGGAGGAGATGAAGAAGGCCAACGAGCAGGCCAACACCCTGCTGAACCCGTAGTACCCGGCTGATCGGAACGTCCATGCTCGACACCGCTCCCGCGGTGCGGAAAGCGCCCGGCCGGAGAACGTCCGGCCGGGCGCGGCCCCGCCGCAGGCCCCGCTTCGGGCCCTACCTGCTGATCGCGCCCACCGTGGCCGTGATCGCCGTCCTGATGTTCTGGCCCATGATCCAGATCGGGGTCATGTCGTTCCAGAAGGTCGGCAACCGCCAGCTGCGCGGCGAACCGGCCGAGTCGGTGGGGACCGAGAACTTCGAAAAGATCTTCAACGACCCGTTCTTCTGGCAGACCCTCCGGCACACCGTGCTGTTCGCCGTCGTCGCGGTGTCCCTGACCCTGGTCGTCGGGACGCTGGTGGGGCTGCTGCTCAACAAGCTCGGCAAGCGGATGTCGAGCTTCGTCGCCGGCGGCGTGATGGTCGCCTGGGCGACCCCGCCGGTCACCGCCGCGATCATCTTCAGCTGGCTGTTCGGCACCACCGGCGGCCTGGTCAACTGGTGCCTGGACCTGCTGCCGGACTTCCTGGTCGGCGGCGGATGGAACGACTACAACTGGTTCGCCACGCCGCTGTCCACCTACACCGTCCTCACCGTGTGCGTCGTCTGGCAGGCGTGCCCGTTCGTCGCGGTGTCGGTGCTGGCCGGGCTGAAGAGCGTCCCGGGCGAGCTGTACGAGGCCGCCAGGGTGGACGGCTCCGGACCGTGGCGGACGTTCTGGAGCCTCACCTACCCGATGCTCAAGCCGATCTTCCTCGTGCTGGTCGTCATGTCGATCATCTGGGACTTCAAGGTCTTCACGCAGCTGTTCATCATGGCCGGGATGGCCAACCGCGACGCGTTCAACCTGTCGCTGTACGGCTACTCCGAGGCGTTCGGCTCGCTCAATCCGAAACTCGGGATGGGCTCGGCGATCGCACTCGTCCTCACGCTCATCCTGCTCGTCGTCACCGCCCTCTACGTGCGGGTCATGGTCCGTCAGGGGGAGACCCGATGAGGCGCCTGTCGCGCAAGCTGCTGCTGAACGGGACGGGCCTGCTCGTCTTCGTGATCGCGGTGTTCCCCGTCTTCTGGATGGCCTCCACCGCGTTCAAGCCCAACACCGAGATCTTCAGCACGACGCCGAAGCCGCTGCCGTCCCATCCGACGCTGGAGCACTTCGACCTGGTGCTGAACGGCGGCATCGCCGAGGTCTCCTTCTGGGAGTACTTCCGCAACAGCGCGATCCTGGCGCTCGTCACCGTCCTCGTGTCGGGGCTGCTCTCGCTCATGGCCGCGGTCGCCGTCGCCCGCTTCCGGTTCCGCTTCCGCACCACCTTCCTGATCATGCTGCTGGTGGTCCAGATGGTCCCGTGCGAGGCGCTGGTCATCCCGCTGTTCCTCGACCTCAAGCAGCTGGACCTGCTGAACAGCCTGGCCGGCCTCGTCATCGTCTACATCGGCTTCGCCGTCCCGTTCGCGATCTGGATGCTGCGCGGCTTCGTCGCCGCCGTGCCGCGCGAACTGGAGGAGGCCGCCGCCATCGACGGAGCGGGCCCGGTCCGGACGTTCTTTCGCGTCATGCTCCCGCTCGTCGCGCCCGGACTGGTGGCGACCAGCATCTTCTCCTTCATCACCGCCTGGAACGAGTTCATCTTCGCGTTCACGTTCCTGGACGACCAGACCAAGTACACCCTGCCGATCATGCTGCAGTTCTTCTTCGGCCGCAGCGGCAACGCCTGGGGGCCCATCATGGCAGCGTCCACGCTGCTCACCATTCCCGTCATCGCCTTCTTCCTGATCGTCCAGCGCCGCATGGTGTCCGGGCTCACCGCCGGGGCGGTGAAGGGGTGACGACCGACGACATCGCGACCACGGCGGAGATCGCCCGGCTCGCACGCGGCACGCTGCTGCCGTCCTTCCCCGGCCCGACCGCGCCGAGCTGGCTCCTCGACGAGCTGGAGGCGGGGCTCGGCGGCGTCACGCTGTTCGCGCTCACCGGCAACGTCCCGAGCCCGGAGTCGCTGGCCGCGCTCACCGCGCAGATGCGCAAGGCCGGCGACCCCTTCATCACGATCGACGAGGAGGGCGGCGACGTCACCCGCCTCGGCGGCCACGCCACCGGCAGCCCCTACCCGGGCAACGCCGCGCTCGGCGCCGTCGACGACCCCGAGCTGACCCGCCGCATCTACCGCTCGCTCGGCGCCGAACTGGCCGAGGTCGGCGTCAACTTCAACTTCGCGCCGTCGGTCGACGTCAACACCGCCGACGACAACCCCGTCATCGGCACCCGCTCGTTCGGCTCCGACCCCGCGCTGGTCGCGCGGCACGCCGCAGCCGCCGTCACCGGCACGCAGGAGGCGGGCGTCGCCGCCTGCGCCAAGCACTTCCCCGGCCACGGCGCGACCGTGGACGACTCCCACCTCGGCATCCCGCTCGTCGACGCCGACCTGGACCTGCTGGACCGGCGCGAGCTCGTCCCGTTCCGGGCGGCGATCGCGGCCGGCACCCGCGCGGTGATGACCGGGCACCTCAACCTGCCCGGCATCACCCGCGGGGCGCCGGCCACCCTCTCCCCCGAGGCGATCACCGGCCTGCTCCGCGAACGGCTCGGCTACCAGGGCGTGATCGTCACCGACGCGCTCGACATGCAGGGCGCCAGCGGCGCGATCGGCATCCCCGAGGCGTCCGTCCGGGCCCTCATCGCGGGCGCCGACCTGCTGTGCCTCGGCCCGCACGAGCACGCCGAGACCGTCGAGGCCACCCTCGCCGCGGTCGACGAGGCCGTCCGGACCGGGCGCCTCCCCCTCGCCAGGCTGGCGGACGCCGCCGAGCGCACCCGCCTGCTCAGGGATTGGCTCGCCGGGCACAGCCCCGCCGTCATCGACCGGCCCGCCGGCCTGGAGGCCGCCCGCCGCGCCGTCCGCGTGACGGGAGCGTTGCCCGGCTGGACCGGGGCGCCCCTCGTCGTCGAAACCGAGTCGACCGGCAACATCGCGGTCGGCCCGACCCCCTGGGGACTGCACCCGTGGGCGCCCGACGCCCTCCGGACCGACGGCGCGGACGGGACGGCGGACCACGTCTTGGACCGTGCCAAGGGCCGCGGGCTCGTCATCGTCCTCCGCGACGCGCACCGCCACGCCGCCCAGCGCGCCCTCACCACGGCCCTGCTCACCGCCCGCCCCGACACCGTCGTCGTCGAAATGGGCCTCCCCGTCTGGCGCCCCCACTCCGCCACCTACCTCGCCACCTACGGCGCAGCCGCCGCCAACGCCCAAGCAGCCGCCGAACTACTAGGACTGTGCTAAATGCTTTTTTCTCCTCCTTCGGGCCTTGACGGCCCTCCATCGTCGAAAAACGCGGCGATCGCTGGCATCGCTCCGGCTCGCCTTGCGGCTCGCTGCGCGATCAGGTTCTCGCTTCGCTCGAACCTGCCTTCGGACGCGATCGCGGCCCCCAGGTCAGTGCGGGGTTGCGGTACCGGCTGAGGTCTCCGCAGTAGCGGGTGACGGTCGGCGGGCAAGCCGCCGCGCGACCGGCAGCCGTTCCGCTCGGGCCCGGATTCGCGACCACGAGGTGGTCGCGGGGACGCGGTGCCGTTCGAGGGCGTCGCAGTAGCCGGTTCACGCCCGGCCGCGACAGAGGCAGCCGCGCGGCCATCAAGACCCACGGCGCGTCCGCCGGACAAGAGCCCGGTTCCGGCGGATGCGCCGTGTCACAGGAGGTACTGGGCCTGGCCGTGTCCGAAGGACCAGTCCGCCGGGGTGTTCTCGTGGACGACTATGAAGACGTTGTGGGGGGCTACATCGGCGCGCTCGTGGGCTAGGGCGCAGATGCTTGCGTAGAGCTTCCTCTTCTGGTCGTCGGTGCGGCCGGCGCGCATGGTGATGTCGATGTAGACGATGCCGTCGTCGCGGGGGATGTCCAGGTAGGTGCCGTGGCGGAGCGTGCCGGTCGTGCCGTCATGGCTGGTCAGGATCTGGAAGCGGTCGTCGGCGGGGAAGCCGATCGATTCCATGAGGGCCTGGTGCACCGCGTCTCCGAGTGCTTCCAGTCGGCTCGGGGGCATCCGGAGGGCGTCTATGCGGACCAGCGGCATGTCGGGTGTCCTCTCCGTCGGACTGTACATACTAGTAGGTACAGTCTGGTGTGGCGGGCGAACCCAAGTGGTCCTATCGGCAAGGGATAATGCGAATATGCGATTGTCCGCCCGGGTCGACTACGCGCTGCGTGCTTCCGCCGAGCTGGCGGTCGCCGGGAGTCATCCGGTGACCGCGGTCCAACTCGCCGAGGCCCAGCAGATACCGCCCAAATTCCTGGAGAACATTCTCGGCCAGCTGCGCCGGTCCGGGCTCGTCCGGAGCCAGCGGGGGCCCGAAGGCGGCTACTGGCTTGCACGCCCGGCCGAGCGGATCTCGCTGGCCGACATCATCCGCGCGATCGACGGGCCGCTGCTCGGTGTGCGGGGCGAGCGGCCCGAGCACGTGGGGTACGAGGGGCCCGCGCGGTCCCTGCAGGAGGTGTGGATCGCGCTGCGGGCCAGCGAGCGGTCGATCCTGGAGCAGGTCACGCTCGCGCACATCGCCGCCGGGGAGCTGCCGGCGCCCGTCCAGAAGCTGACCGAGGACCCGTCCGCCTGGGAAAGCCCCTCCCTGATCTGACATGCCCGAGGGCGACGTCGTCTGGCAGACCGCCCGGCGCCTGCGCGAGGCGCTCAAGGGGCGCGTGCTGACGCGCTCGGACTTCCGCGTGCCGAGGTACGCGACGGCCGACCTGCGGGGGCGGACCGTTCTGGACGCGGTCTCGCGCGGCAAGCATCTCCTCGTCCGGGTGGAGGGCGGGCTGACCGTCCACACCCATCTGAAGATGGAGGGGCGCTGGCAGATCCGCAGGGCCGGGCCTCCTCCGCGCGACCACCGGGTGCGGCTCGTGCTGGCGAACGCGCAGTGGCAGGCGGTCGGGTACTCGCTCGGGGTGGTCGAGTTGCTGCGCACCGAGGAGGAGGGTTCGGCGGTCGGGCACCTGGGGCCCGATCTCCTCGATCCGGCGTGGGGGCCGGAGATGGCGGCCGAGGCCGCCGCGCGGCTGGCGGAGACGCCGGAGCGGACGATCGGCGAGGCGCTGCTCGACCAGACGAGGGTCGCCGGAATCGGCAACGTCTACAAGGCCGAGGTTCTGTTCCTGCGGGGCGTGAACCCGTGGACCGCCGTGGCGGACGTTCGCGACATTCCGGGGCTTGTGCAGCTCTCTCACCGGCTTCTGGAGGCCAACAAGGAGCGGCACGGCCACATCACGACCGGTGACCTGGGGCGCGGCCGGGAGCACTGGGTGTACGGGCGCGCCGGACGCCCCTGCCGGAGGTGCGGCACCCGCGTCGAGCGGGCGGAGCACGGTGAGCGCGCGACGTTCTGGTGCCCGCACTGCCAGCCGGTCGGCGCCCGCCCTGCCCCCTGAAGTTCAGAGCGGGTCGCCGCCTTCGCGGGTCGCCGGATCCTGCGCCCGTGTGGAGATCGTGCGGCTGGGGGCCGTTCCAAGTCAACTCTCGGGTTTTATTGGGGAGGCCCTCGGTCTAGCTTGGGTGTGTGACATTGGATGATCTTCGTGTTTTCGTGGCGGTCTGTGCGGCGGGGAACCTGAGCGCGGTGGCGCGGGATCTGTCGTGCAGCCAGTCGGCCGTCAGCCAGCACGTCAAGCGTCTCGAGCGCGAGACCGGGCTCGTGCTGCTGGAGCGGCGCCCGCGCGGGGTGGTGCCGACCCGTGCGGGGCGCGTCCTGGATGAGGCGGCGAGGGAAGGCATCGCCGGGCTGGACGCCGCGCTGCGTCAGCTCGATGACCTGCGCCGGGGGGTGGGGGGCACCGTTCGGGTCGCGACGGGCGCCACGACCGTGCGGCACTTCATGGCGGCGGGGGTGGCGGAGTTCCGCAGGCGGCATCCCGAGGCGGCGCTCCAGTTCGAGACCGCCGGGTCGAGTCGCCGGTGCCTGGAGGCGGTGCGCTCGCACACGGCCGATCTCGCGTGGGTGACGATCGGGCCGCCGCTGGAGGGCGTCGAGCAGCGGGCGTCGTGCGAGCTGCCATGGATGCTCGCCGTGCACGCCGGCGATCCGCTGGCCGCGCGGGCGTCCGTGGCGCTGGACGACCTGGCCGCGATCCGCTACATCGAACTGCCCGCGCATTCGACGTCCCGCGTCCATCTGGAGATGCATCTGGAACGCCACGGCGTGCGCCTCACGTCCACCACGAGCGTCGCCGACTGGGACACCGCGCTCCTGCTGGCCGAGCTGGACCTCGGCCAGGCGATCCTGCCCGCCCTGCCGGGTTGGGGAGGAGGGTCCGGGGACGTCCGGCTGGTTCCGATCCCGGAACTGCCGCCGCTCACCGCCGGATGGGCGACGCGCCGCTGGGACGCCCTCAGCCCGCTCGCCGTGGAGTTCGCCGAGACCGTCCTGGCGCATCTCTGATCAGCGCACGGTCACCTGGCCGTTCACGACGGTCAGCACCGCCTGCGGGGCGCCCCTGCCGCAGTGGGGGCCGTTCGGGAACGTGGCCTTCGGTGTGACGTCGAGGCGATGCGTCAGATAGGTCCGACCGTTCGCGTCGCGCAGCTTGAGCGTGACCTGGACGGGCGCCTCGGGCAGGCCGTCGAGCCGCGCGAAGCCCGCCTTGCCCCCGTCCGGGGACGCGGAGGCGCCGCAGGCGGCGTCGGGTCCGTCGCCGTCGCAGCCGGTCGAGACGGACTTCGAGGTCGGGTTCAGCCGGATCCGGGGCTCCTGGCACTTCCCGCCCCAGCACACCCGCAGGGACGCGGCCGCGAGGCGGGAGCCGTCGGGAACGATCAGGTTCAGGCCGGGCTCGGACCCGATGAGCGTGCAGGGCCGGTCCGCACCTCCCGCCTCGCCGCCGCAGGCGGCCAGGGCGAGCAGGGCGGCGGTGAGCGGCAGGGCTCGGGAGAGGGGGCGCATCCCCCATGATCGGCAGATCGCGGGCCGGAACGCGGCGGAACGCGAAAAACCCCGGCCCTCGCCGGGCCGGGGTTCTCGTCGCGGTTCAGGTCTGCGCCTGGAACATCCAGTGCTGCTTCTCGAGCTCGGCGGTGATGCTGATGAGCAGGTCCTGGGTGACCGGGTCCGGCTCGTCCGTCGCCGCGATGCGCTCCCGGAACCGGGCGATGATCTGCGCGAGGATGTCGGTGATCGCGGCGACGACCTTGTCGTCGGCGAGGCGGCCGGCCTCCAGCTGCGGGATCGTCGTGCGGTCGGCGACCGTGCGGACGCGGCCGTCGGGGCTCGCCCCGATCGCCACGGCGCGCTCGGCCACGTCGTCCTGGCCGCCGCGGGCCAGCGCGACGACCTCGTCGAGGTGCTCGTGGACGACCTTGAAGTTGCGGCCGGTGAGATTCCAGTGCGCCTGCTTGGCGACGAGTGCGAGATCGATCAAATCGATGAGAGCGCCCTGCAGAGCGTCCCCGGCGGCCTTCATCGCCGCCTCGTTGAGCGGGCTCTTGACCGACGCCATGAACGGGCTCCTTCCGCATCGTTACGGTTATCCGTTACAACACGGGAAGGTCCCCGGAAATGCCGGGTCCATGCCGTGAGGCCGCGCACACCCGCGGCCCCGGGTCGGGGCATGGACGCCGGAAACGGTCAGGCGGCGACCATGTCGGCGCGAAGCTCGCCGGTGATCTCCTCCGGGGTCTCCGGAATGCTCTCGGCGGAGATGCGCTCGTGCTCCGGCGCTCCCGCCATGACGGGCTCGTGCTGCAGCTCGGCGAGGGCGAGCTGATCCGCGACTTCCCTCAGCACATGCGACAGCGGGACGCCCAGGGCTTTGCAGATAGAGGACAGCAACTCCGAAGAGGCCTCTTTCTGACCCCGCTCGACCTCGGAGAGGTAGCCGAGTGACACCCGCGCGGCCGCGGACACCTCACGGAGGGTGCGTCCCTGGCGCAGCCGCAGCTGCCGCAGTACGTCACCGAGCAGCTGGCGAAGCAGGACCATCGTCTCGCTCCCTCCCTCAGTTCGGACCATCTGCCGGTTCCACCGTACCCGCCTTGGCGGTGGCCGTGGCAGACCGTTGATTTCGTGTTCGCTCGGAACGTAACGCTGTAATCAGCCCCGATCTTCCCGATCTGCCCGAGCCTCCCCGCTCTCGTCCTCGACGTCAAGTCCCAGCAACCGGCGTCTCAGCAGCTCAAGCGCGTGCACGACGGTCATCCGCCGGATCACCGCGCGGATCTCCGGCCCCGTGCCGGGCACCGGGAGTCTCGGCGCGACGACCGTGAGCGAGTCTCCGGGTCCGGCCAAGCCGGCATAGACCGTTCCCACGGGACGGCCGTCCTGCGGGTCGGGGCCGGCGACGCCCGTCACCGCGAGCCCGTAGGTCGCGCCGAGCGCGTCCCGGACCCCCGCGGCCATCCCGGCGGCCACGTCCGGGTGGACGGCCCCGTGCTCGGCGAGCAGGTCGCCCGGCACGCCGAGCAGCCGCCGCTTCAGATCGGTGGCGTAGGTGACCATGCCGCCCGCGTAAGTGCCGGACGACCCGGGCGTCGCGGTCAGCTCGGAGCCGATGAGGCCGCCGGTCAGCGACTCGGCCGTGGCGACGGTCTCGCCCCGGTCCAGCAGCAGCCGGTGCACGACCAGGCCGAGCGACTCGTCATCGACGCCGTAGACCGACGGGCCGAGCAGCTCCCGGACGCGCGACTCCACGCCCGCCAGCCGTCCGGCGGCGTCCCGGCCGGCCACGGTGATGCGGATCTTCACCTCGGCGGGGTCGGGCAGGTAGGCGAGCTTCACCCCGTCCATCGCCTCCACCTCGGCGAGGCGGGTCGCGATGACCGACTCCCACAGCCGGGCGGTGCGCAGCGTGCGGCGCGCGACGGAGGGCAGCCCGGCGATCTCCGCCAGCTCCGGCAGCACGACCTCGTCCATGATCGTGCGCATCTCGAACGGGACGCCCGGCAGCGCGTAGACGACCCCTCCGGGCAGCTCGACCCGCAGGCCCGGAGCCGAACCCGCCGAGTTGGCCAGCAGTCGCGCGCCCTCGGGGACGTCCGCCATGCGCAGCGCCATCGGCTGCAACTCCCGGCCCGCCCGGGCGACCCGCTCGCGCAGCCGCCGCTCCAGCGCGGGGTCGCGGACGAGGGCGACGCCCGCCGCCTTGGCGAGCGCGTCGCGCGTCACGTCGTCGTAGGTGGGGCCTAGCCCGCCCGTGGTGATGACCGCGTCGGCCCGGTCGAGCGCGGACGCCACCGCCGCGACGATCACGTCCGGCTCGTCGCCGACGACCACGCTCCGGGTGACCTCGACGCCGTGGTCGGCGAGCCGGCGGCCGAGCCACGCGGCGTTCCCGTTGATGGTGTCGCCGAGGAGCAGTTCGTCCCCGACGGTGAGCAGTTCGACCCGCATCGCGTCCCCGTCCGTCCGCGCCGCGCGGGATCCGTCCCCCTCGCGCGAGCGTCCCCGAATCTACCGGCGCGGGCCCGCGACGGGCCCGGCGGACGGCCGGTTCACCGGAAAAACCGACCGAATGAGGACGCCGCAGACTCCGCCCCTTCCCACCGGCCCCACCGGCATAACGCTTTTCCGTCGTCGTGAAATGAGGCGGCCGCGTTTATGTCCGCCGCGCCCGGACCGCGCCGGACGCTGCGCGCGGCCGGGGCACCGCCGGGAGCGCGCATCGTCGCCGCACGTCACCGGCCCCGGAGGCCGACAATGGCGGGAAGCGCAGGTCACATTGTGAGTCAAAACTCATTCCGTCGATTCGTGCACGAGGACGCCGGCAGGGATAATCGAATAGCGCGGGCACCCCAAAAGCGGGGCCGCGGGGCCACGACCGGGGTGGGCGTGGTCCCGCGGCCCACCTAAACCCGCGACAGGCGGCGCAGCACGGCGCCGCAGCGGCGTGCGTAGGACCGCTGGAACATCCTTCCGAGCGGGCCCGCCAGCTTCGCGGCCGCCGTCGCCGGACGGCTGAACGCCGTGACCGTCAGCCACACGTCACCCTCGTCGTCCAGGTGGACGACGAACGACTCCTCGCCCGACTGCGGGTGGCCCGGGAGCGTGCCGTACGCCCATCCGGCGTAGCGCTCCTCCTCGCGCGTCCACACGATCCGGCAGGGCGCCTTCAGGCGCAGCGGCCCGGCGCCCAGTCCGATCACGACGCTCACTCCGGGCGCGGCGCGGGGCGCCGAGGCCTCCACCCGGACCGGCAGTGCCCGGTGCATCCAGAACTCCATGACCGCGTCCGTGGCGTTCCGGAACGCCGCCGGTCCCCGCCCGACGAGCATCCGCTGCCGCATGTGCCGGTAGCCGGCCGGGCGTTCGGCGTCGCGGGTCGCGCCCACCTCGGCGTAGGTGAAGTCCTGCGCGTCCATGCCCTCCGGCCTCCAAGCTGACGAATCCGCGTCAAGTATCGCCCGTACGCCTGGCCACCGGGCGAGCGGGTCCGTAACGTCCGGCACATGATCGCCGTTGTCGCCGGGTTGAACGTCTTTCCGATCAAGAGCGCGGGGGCGGTTCCGGTCGCCGAGACCGAACTGACGCCCCAGGGGCTGCGCCACGACCGGGAGTTCATGCTCGTCCGTCCCGACGGGCGGCATCTGTCGCAACGGGAGGTTCCCGAGCTGGCACTGCTCAGACCCGGGTTCGACGGTGTGAAGCTCGTCGTCCGCACCCCGTTCGCGGCCGCTCCCCTGGTGTGCGAGGCGGTCGACGGCCCCGCCCTCGACGTCACCGTGCACCGCCGCCCGTGCCAGGGAGTGGACCAGGGCGACGAGGCGGCCGGTTGGTTCTCCGAGACCCTGGGACTCCCCTGCCGTCTCGTCCGCTTCACCGGGACGCGCCCCACCGCGCTCGGCGGAGGCACCCTGACGTACGCCGACGGCTACCCCGTCTCGGTCCTGTCGGACGAGTCGCTCGACGACCTGAACCGGCGGGCGGACGCCCGGCTCCCGATGGCGCGCTTCCGTCCCAACATCGTCCTGCGCGGCCTCGGCCCCTACGGCGAGGACTCCGTCACGCGGCTGCGCGGAGACCGCGTGGAGATCGAGCTCGTCAGGCCGTGCGGCCGCTGCGTCATCATCAACACCGACCAGGACACGGCCCGCCGGTCCCCCGAGCCGCTGCGCGCCCTGGCCCGGTACCGCACCGAACGGTTCGGCGGCACCCGCGAGATCATGTTCGGCAGGCTCGGCGTGCCTCGCGCGCCCGGCGCCCTTCGCGTGGGCGACGAGCTCACCGCCTCCTGACGGTCCGGGAAGCGCCGGTGTTCAGGAAGTCCCGTCGGACGTGCGGCGCATGCGCCAGGCCTGGACGACGTAGTCGGCGCCGGTGACGACCGTGACGATGAGGGCCGCGCCCATCGTGACCCAGCGCAGGTAGTCCAGGGGGCCCGGGAGGATGTAGAAGCCGATGGCGAGGACCTGGAGCATCGTCTTCAGCTTGCCGCCCTTGCTCGCCGGGATCACGCCGCGGCGGATCACGACGAACCGCATCACCGTGATGCCGATCTCGCGGACCAGGATGGCGGCGGTCACCCACCACCACAGCTCGCCCATCACCGACAGGCTGATCAGCGCCGCCCCGGTGAGCGCCTTGTCCGCGATCGGGTCGGCGATCTTGCCGAAGTCGGTGACGAGGCCGCGCGCCCGGGCGATGTCGCCGTCGATCTTGTCGGTGATCGAGGCGACCGCGAACACGGCGAAGGCGGCGAGCCGCCAGCCGGTGCCGTCCAGGAAGAACAGCCAGACGAAGAGCGGCACCAGCGCGATCCTGAGCAGGGTCAGCGCGTTGGCGATGTTCCAGACGCCGGCCTGCGGCGGATCCGGCGCGCCCGCGACCGGCTCCGGGGTGCCCGCGATCACGAGACGTCCGCGATGAGGTCCACCCCGTCGCTGCCGACGACCCGGGCCTCCACGATGTCGCCCAGGGCGAGGCCCTCGCCGCGGACCAGGACCGTCCCGTCCACCTCGGGCGCCTGGTGCTCGGCGCGGCCCTCGAAACCGCCGTCCGGCTCCGCGTCCCCCGCCTGCTCGGCCTTGTCCTCCAGCAGGACGCGGACCACGGAGCCGACGCGGTCCTCGGCGCGCTGCGCGGTCAGCTCCTCGGCGAGGCCGGACAGCTCCTCGACGCGGGCGGCGACGTCGGCGGGGTCGAGCTTGCCGTCCAGGTTCGCGGCCTCCGTGCCCTCCTCGTCGGAGTAGCCGAACACGCCGACGGCGTCGAGCCGGGCGGCCGACAGGAACTCCACCAGCTCCTCGAAGTCGTCCTCGGTCTCTCCCGGGAACCCGACGATGAAGTTGGAGCGCACGCCCGCCTCGGGCGCCAGCGCGCGGATCTGGTCCAGCAGCCCGAGGAACCGCTCCCGGTCGCCGAACCGGCGCATCGAGCGCAGCACCGGGCCGCTCGCGTGCTGGAAGGACATGTCGAAGTACGGCGCGACGCCGGGCGTGCCGCAGATCGCCTCGATGAGGCCGGGGCGCGTCTCGGCGGGCTGCAGGTAGCTGACCCGCACCCGCTCGACGCCGTCGACGGCGGCGAGCTCGGGCAGCAGCTTCTCCAGCGCCCGCAGGTCGCCGAGGTCCTTGCCGTAGGACGTGGAGTTCTCGCTGACGAGGACCAGCTCGCGGACGCCGTGGTCGGCGAGCCAGCGCGCCTCCTCCAGCACCTCCGCGGGCGGACGCGACACGTACGCGCCGCGGAACGCCGGGATCGCGCAGAACGTGCAGCGCCGGTCGCAGCCGGACGCCAGCTTCAGCGGCGCGACCGGGCCGCCGCCGAGGCGCCGCCGCAGCACCCGCGGACCGGACGCCGGGGCCACGCCGTCGGGCAGGTCGTCCTGCCCGCCGTGCCCGGGGACGACGACGTGGGAACCGTGCACCGGCCGCTCCACCGGGCTGATCGGCAGGAGGGTGCGGCGGTCGCGCGGGGTGTGCGCGTCGCGCCTGCGTCCCGCCATGACGTCGTCGAGGCGGTCGCCGATCGCGGTGTAGTCGTCGAAGCCGATCACCGCGTCGGCCTCGGGGAGCGCCGCGGCCAGCTCGCTGCCGTACCGCTCGGCCATGCACCCGGCGGCGACGACCTTGGCGCCGGAGTCGTGCGCCGCCAGCAGCGTGTCGATGGAGTCCTTCTTGGCGGCCTCGATGAACCCGCAGGTGTTGACGACCACCACGTCGGCGCCGTCCGCGCCGTCGGCACCGTCCGCCAGGTCCCAGCCGGCGTCCTCGATGCGCGCGGCGAGCTCCTCGGAATCGACCTCGTTGCGGGCGCAGCCGAGCGTGATGAGTGAGACCTTGCGGCGAGTCGACATGCCCCTAAGGTAATGGGCCCTCGCTCCGAAGCCGACCATCGGCCCGCGACGTCCTTGCGGGAACGTCCTGGCGGGCGGCGGACCGGGCCGCCCCCTCCGGATCAGGCCGACTCGGGGTCGCCGCGGTCGAAGGTCAGCCGCTGGACGCCCTTGCCCTTGCCGGGCGAGCCCAGGTCCTTGCCGTTGACGATCAGGTTGACGCTGCCGCCGACGCCGATCACCAGCCGGACCTTCTTCTTGGCGCTGAAGCTCTTCTGCTCGCCCTCGCGGATCATCCCGCTGAACAGCGGCCTGCCCTTGTCGCCCTGGACGTTCAGCCACGTCGTCCGCTTCGCCTCGACCCGCACCTCGACCTTGGTGCGCGGCGCCTCCGCGACCGGGGCGCTGCTCTTCGGCGGGGCCGGCGTCGCGGACGGGGTGGACGGCGCGGGCGTCCCGGCGACCTGCCGCGCGGTGCGCCGCTCGCCGCCGCCGCCGTGCCCGACCACCTGGACGATCCCGTAGATGACCACGAGCGCGAGGGCGAGCGCCATCGCGGCGCTCCAGTTCGGCGACCGGCGCTCGCGGAACGCGACCGGCTGCTCAGGCTCGAACGCCGACACCGCCGACACCGGCTGCGGGGCACCGCCGTGCGCGGCGTCGAACTCGGCGACCAGCGGTTCCGGATCGATGCCGATCACGCGCGAGATGCTGCGGATGTGGCCGCGGGCGTAGAAGTTGCCCCCGCACGCGGAGAAGTCGTCGGCCTCCATGCTGCGGACGACGGTCTCGCGTATGCGCGTCTGGAGGCTCACCTGTGTCACCGAGAGACCGGCCCGCTGACGCTCCTCCGCCAAGGTCTCACCGATGCTCACGCCGGGCCTCCTCTGAGGAGCTCGTGGCCGATCTCGCTTGACTGTGAAACCAGTCTAGGAACGGGGGTGCCCGTTCGGCGACTGCCAACACGTTCGAAACAGGGCAAGATTTCGCATCATTCCGCAATGCCCCGGCACCGCGCTCAGCCCCCGCCGCGCAGTTCCGCGAGCACCCCGGGGAGATCGTCGGGCTTGGCCAGCACGTCCCGCGCCTTGGAGCCCTCGCTGGGGCCGACGATGTCGCGGCTCTCCATGAGGTCCATCAGCCGCCCGGCCTTGGCGAACCCGACGCGCAGCTTGCGCTGCAGCATCGACGTCGACCCGAACTGGGTCGACACGACCAGCTCGATCGCCTGGACGAGCAGGTCCATGTCGTCGCCGATCTCCTCGTCGATCTCCTTCTTCGGCGCGCCGGCCGCGGCGACGTCCTCCCGGTAGCTCGCCTCCATCTGCCCCTTGCAGTGGTCGACGACGCTGTGGATCTCCTTCTCGGAGACGTAGGCGTTCTGGAGGCGCATGGGCTTGCTCGCGCCCATCGGCAGGAACAGCGCGTCGCCCTGCCCGACGAGCTTCTCCGCGCCCGGCTGGTCGAGGATGACGCGGCTGTCGGACAGCGACGAGGTCGCGAACGCGAGCCGGGACGGCACGTTGGCCTTGATGAGCCCGGTGACGACGTCGACCGAGGGCCGCTGCGTCGCCAGGACGAGGTGGATCCCCGCGGCGCGGGCGAGCTGGGTGATGCGGACGACCGAGTCCTCCACGTCGCGCGGCGCGACCATCATCAGGTCGGCCAGCTCGTCGACGATGACGAGCATGTACGGGTACGGGGTGTAGACGCGCTCGCTGCCGGGCGGCGGGACGAGCTTGCCCGCCTTCACCGCCTTGTTGAAGTCGTCGATGTGCCGGTACCCGGACGCGGCCAGGTCGTCGTAGCGGCGGTCCATCTCGCCGACGACCCATTCGAGGGCCTCGGCGGCCTTCTTGGGGTTGGTGATGATCGGTGTGATGAGGTGCGGGATGCCCTGGTACATCGTCAGCTCGACCCGCTTGGGGTCGACGAGGATCATCCGGACCTCGTCGGGGGTGGCGCGCATCAGGATCGAGGTGATCAGGCCGTTGATGCACGTCGACTTGCCGGCCCCGGTGGCGCCCGCGATGAGGATGTGCGGCATCTTCGCCAGGTTCGCCACGACCGTGCGCCCCTCGACGTCCTTGCCGAGCCCGACGATCATCGGGTGGTGCTCGCCCGTCGCGGCGGGCGAGCGCAGCACGTCGCCGAGGCTGACGATGTCCTTGTCGGTGTTGGGGATCTCGACGCCGATCGCGGACTTGCCGGGGATCGGGGAGATGATGCGCACGTCGGCGCTCTTCACCGCGTAGGCGATGTTCTTGGTCAGCGCGGTGACCTTCTCGACCTTCACCGCCGGGCCGAGCTCGATCTCGTACCGGGTGATCGTCGGGCCCCGGGTGAACCCGGTGACCTGCGCGTCGATGTCGAACTGCTCCAGCACGCCGGTGAGCGCGTTCACCACCGTGTCGTTGGCCTTGGTGCGCGGCTTGGAGACGCTGCCGGGCCGCAGCGCCGTCGGGTCGGGCAGAACGTAGATCTCGCCGGACGACGAGAGCGGCAGTTGCTCGGTCTGGCGCGGCGCCGGCGTCGGGTCGCGCACCTCGGGGTGCTCGGCCTCGGCTGGCTCGACCGGAGGATCGGCGGACATCGGGTCGGCTGACATGGACTCGCCGGCGACGTGCTCGTCCATCGGCTCGTCGGCGGGCGGGGCCGGGGGCGGGACCTGCGCGCCGAACGGGTCGGGCTCGAACAGCTCGTCGGCGAGGTCGCGGCGGGGCCGTTCGGCCTTCTTCGGCCGGTCCTCCAGCAGCGGCGTGTCGTACGGCTTGGAGTGCTCGCCGACCTCCAGCTCGTCGCCGTCCTCGGTCTTGTTCTTGCGGCGCCGCTTCTTCGGCGCGCCCTCTTGCCCGGCCTCGCCCTCGGAGGGGCGTTCGGGACGGCTCTGCAGCGTGGCCAGCGCCCACAGGTCGGCGACCCGCTCGGGCACCTTCGCGATCGGCGTCGCGGTGACGACCAGCAGCCCGAAACCGGACAGGAGCAGCAGCAGCGGGACGGCCACCCACCCGCTCAGCGCCGCGTCGAGCGGGGCGGACACGAGCCAGCCGACCACGCCGCCGGACTCGCGGACGCCGTTCATGTCCTTGGCGGGGGACGGGACCCCCGCGGCGATGTGCAGGATGCCGAGGACGCCCACGGCGAGCGCGGTGATGCCGATGACGACGCGGCCGGTGTCCTCGTGGTGCTCGGGATGGCGCAGCGTCCGCCACGCCAGCAGCGCCAGCAGCACGGGCAGGACCATCGCCATGATGCCGAGCCCGCCGCGCACCACCTTCTCCAGCGCGATGGTGACGACGCCGTCGGGCCGGAACCAGGTGACGGAGGCCAGCACGATGGACGAGCCGAGCAGCGCCAGCCCCAGCCCGTCGCGGCGGTGCTCGGGGTCGAGGTTGCGGGCCCCGTTCCCGTAGGCGCGGAACACCGACCCGACCGCGACCGCCGCCAGCAGGTACAGCTTGAACAGGAGCTTGAAGAACCCGAGGACCGCCTGGGGGATCGGGTCGGGCTTCTGCGGGGGGCGCCCGCGGCCCGAGCCGCGGCCTCCCTTGGTGGTGCCGCTCGGTCGCTTCCGGGGGGTCGTACCTGCGGGCTTGCGAGCCGCCGTGCCCCCCGCACGCGAGGAGGGTTTCGCGCCTCCAGACGCACGTGTGGCCATGGTCATGAGAGTAACCAAGGACCCTCGCGGTTCCCGGGATGGCGGCGGGGCGTGTCGGACGGACGGCCGCGGCCGTCCGTCCAGCCTGGGCTCTGGCCGGTTGCAACAAGCGATGCTCCAGGTGCGGCAGGAGTATGCGCGCCA